>NZ_JBSFWK010000018.1:0-136246 GCF_053594815.1 Streptomyces sp. NPDC002577
GACGATGGAGTCCTTGCCACCGGAGAACAGGATCACCGGCCGCTCGAACTCGCCCGCCACCTCACGGAAGATGTGCACCGCCTCGGACTCCAGAGCGTCCAGGTGCGACAGCGTGAAGCCACCGGCAGGGCTGGTCACGGCAGGGCTGGTCATGATGCTCACACCAGCCCCCTCTCCGCCAGCATGGCGTACACCGCGTCCGCCGACTGCTGCGGCGTCTGGTGTTGCGTCTCCAGCACGAGTTCGGGGTCGACCGGCGGCTCGTACGGGTCGTCGACACCCGTCAGCCCGGTCAGCTGCCCGGCCGCCTGCCGTGCGTACAGGCCCTTCACGTCGCGGTCGCTGCACACCTCGACCGGAGTCGCGATGTGCACCTCGAAGTAGGGCGTGTCGCTGGTCTGATGCCGCTTGCGCACCGCCTCACGGCTGTCCGCGTAAGGGGCGATCACCGGGACGACCGTCAGCACGCCGTTGCGCGCCAGCACCTCGGCGACCAGGCCGATGCGCTGCACGTTGGTGTTGCGGTCCTCGCGGCTGAAGCCGAGGCCCGCGGAGAGGAAGCGACGGATCTCGTCACCGTCCAGGACCTCCACGCGGTGTCCCTCCGCCCGCAGCCGGCCCGCGAGCCCGCGTGCGATCGTCGTCTTGCCCGCGCTCGGCAGGCCGGTGAGCCAGATCGTGGCTCCCTGTGCCCGTGCCGTGGTCATACGTGAAGTCCTTTCGCGGCACCGTCGCGGTGCCGGGTCTCGTGGAGTTCGGTGAAGAGTGCTTCCCACCGGTGATGGACGGCGTCCGGGCCGTAGGAGCCCGCCGTCAGCAGGGCCGCCGTGCCCATCTCGGCGCGCAGCTCCTGGTCGGCCATGAGCCGGGCCATGCCGTCGGCCAGCGCGTCGATGTCCTCCGGCGGCACCAGCAGTCCGTCCAGACCGTGCGTGAGAACGTCGGCGGGTCCGGTCGGGCAGTCGAAGGCGACCACGGGCAGGGCGTGACTCATCGCCTCGATCATCACCATGGGCAGACCCTCGAAGCGTGAACTGAGCACGTACAGGGAAGCCTTGGCGAGCTCGTCGTCGAGGCGGTCGGTGTGCCCCATGAGGAAGACGTGGTTGTAGAGATGGTGCTCCTCGATGAGGGCCCTCAGCTCCGCCTTCTTCTCGCCGCTGCCGTAGATCCTCAACTGCCAGTCCGGGTACTTCTCGACGAGCCGCGCCCATGCCGGGATCAGCATGTCGAAGCCCTTCTGCGGGAAGAGCCGGCCGGCCGCCACCGCGATCTTGGAGTCGTGGCGTGACGGAACCTGGTCCAGCGAGTGAACGGCGTTCGGAATCCGGATGACGCGCGTGCCGGGCAGCAGCTGCGCGTAGTCCTCGCGGTCGCGCTCGGTCAGCACGGCCACCGCGTCGAACTCCGGATAGCACTCCACGATGCGCCGCTGGACGTCCGCCCGGTGCGTGCCGTGGTTCATGTGCTCCTGCGCGACCCGCACCACCCCGCCGGTCGCGTGCCGCGCGGCGAGGAAGTTCAGGGCCGGCCTGGTGGTCACCAGGACGCCGTCGCTCAGCGACGCCACGTACGCGATGACCGAGTCCTCGACGTGCCGGTTGAAGTAGCGGTAGCCGAACTCGCCGCGGGGGATCTCCCGGGCGGGCTCCTCCAGCTGACGTCCCCGGCGGCGGTCGCGCCAGCGCCCCAGCAGCCCACGCGGCTGCTCCTGGACGCTCTCGCGCAGGTCGACCAGCGTGGACAGGGTCACCCGGGGGTCCAGCGGGAACTGCACCTTGTCGCGGCGGCGCAGCACGCTCACCAGCTCGACGTCCCAGCCCGCGGCCACCAGCGAGTTGGCCTGGTTCATGACGGTGCGGATGGTGCCGCCGCGGCCGTACGCGTGCAGCAGCAGATAGCGGATCTTGATGCCGTGGCTCATACGCGGCACTCCAGCGACAGGTTGTCCTGGACCGTGTAGTACGGCTGCACCGTGAGGGTGCCGCGCGCGGCCGGCACCCGCTGCGCCGGAAAGACCATGATCTTCTTCTTGCCGCGGATGTCGTCGAGCTGCCGCCCGGCCCGCAGCTTCACCTCGCCGTCGGTGACGTGCAGATCCCACTGCTCGATGCCAGCCGCGTCGTACGCCGCGAGGTCCGCGACGGACACCTCGCTCTCGAAGCGGTCTGCCTCGACCCGGGCCCCGTATCGCAGCTGCTCCTGCGTGCCGTTCCTGCGGACCAGCAGCAGCTGCCAGTCCTTGCCGCCGCCGTCCGCGCGCACGCCGTGCAGCCGGCCCACGACGCGTATACGTCCGTCCCGCGGCCACACCTCTGCTATCTCGGCGTGCGGCTTCACGAGGCGTAGCCCCAGGACGCGCACATCGGCCGGAGGATCTCGGGGATCTCGTCCTCCGTGGGCAGTGCCCGGCCCGACTGGACCCGGCCGGTGCGGATCTTGTCGCGCCAGTCGCCGAGGCCCTTGACCAGGTCGCCGTCCTGCCGCTCGCCGTAGGCGAGCATCGAGGCGTCGAAGTCGATGCCGAGGAAGGTGCACAGGCCCCGCAGCTGCCCCTCGGGGTCCTCGGTGAGCTGCTCGTAACGGATGGTGTGGCCGCCGGTGAGGCCCTTGCGGGCGTTGTCGACTGCCTTCATGTAGCGCAGCGCGTCGGCCGCCGCCCCGTCGAAGGACCGCTTCTCGGGGTCGGCCTCGTGCCAGGAGCGCGCGATGGACACGGGGTGGCGCAGCAGGAACACGAAGCGGGCGTCCGGCCAGCAGGCGGCTATGCGCTTGTATGCGAAAGCGTTGCTCGGCGTCTTCTCGACGATGAAGTCCTTGCCGGACTTCGCCAGCTCGCGGTGCAGGACGCGGTCCCACAGCAGATGCTCGAGGTCACCGCGCTCCAGGTCGAGGGCGTCCATCGCCTTCTCCGAGAGCTTGCTGCCGTAGCCGACCTCCAGCCGGCGGATGTGCAGCTCGTGCGGGGCGTGCAGGCGCGGGTGCGCGTTGAGCAGCATCCGCAGCAGCGTGGAGCCGGACCGCACGGGCGACATGATGAAGACCGGGTGCCGCAGCAGCCGGTCGACCTCGGGGTCGCCGGGACATCGGAACGGCACGTCGGGCCGCTTCTTCGGTGGGGCGCTCTTCGCAGGTGTCTTCGTGGCGGGCGCCGTGGACGCCCCTCCCGCGCGCCGGACCTGGTAGCCCGTGGTCGATGCGAGCGCCTGGTTGAGCTTGGGCAGCAATCTCATGCGGCCCGATGCTATGAGTGATTTCTGAGAAGAGGGGCGTAGGAACCTTAGGGTTTACTTAGCGACTCAAGATGTGACGCACGCCTCACCCGCCTCAGGCGTCACGCGATTCATGCCATATGCACGAATTCGGCCCCGGCGTCCCGCAGCCGGGCCCGCAGCTCCTGGAAGACCTGCGTCGACCGTGCGCCCGGCCACCCCTGCGGCAGCAGCCCGGCGGGCAGCCCCGGGTCCGCGTACGGCAGACGCCGCCACGAGTCCCGCGCGAGCAGGAAATCGCGGTACGCGTCCTCCGACGGGGTGCCGGCCCGCTTCCCCCACGCCCGCAGCACCGGCTCGTGGAGATCCAGGAACTCCTCGTGGAGCTTGGCGACGGCCGCGAGGTCCCACCAGCGGGCGGCGGCCTCGGCGGTCGGTGCGAAACCCAGGTGGTCGCCGCGGAACAGGTCGACGTACCGGGCCAGTTGCAGACGCTCGAGCGTGTGCCGGGTCTCCTCGTACAGCCGGGCGGGGGCGATCCAGACGCCCGGTGCCGCCGTGCCGAAACCCAGTCCGGCCAATCGCGAGCGCAGGACGTGCCGCTTGTGGCGCTCCTGCTCCGGGACGGAGAAGACGGCGAGCACCCAGCCGTCCTCGGCCTGCGGCGGCTGCGTGCGGTAGATACGCCGGTCGCCGTCGTCGAGCAGCTGGCGGGCGTCGGCCGACAGCGCGTATCCGGCCGTGCCCGTCCCGGTGCGTTCGGGGACCAGCAGTCCGCGCCGCTTCAGCCGGGACACCGACGAGCGCACGGACGGGGCGTCGACGCCGACGGCGGCCAGGAGGCGGATCAGCTCGGCCACCGGCACGGCGCCGGGGAAGTCCCGTCCGTACGCGCCGTAGAACGTGACGATCAGGGATCGCGGAGTGTGCTGCTCGGCCACGTGATCACTCTACGGTCCCCGGCTCCCGGAAGCTCCGCCGTCTCCCGGTCGCGGTGCGGGGCGGACCGCACCGGGCAGAGGTAGCGTGGTGACGCCTCGGGGCCGAGCGCAGGACACGACGACATGGGGGCCGTCATGCCGAAGACCGAGCTCAGCGTGGGCACCATCGAGTACGAGGACACGGGGGGATACGGCGTCCCTGTGGTGCTGCTGCACGGCCCTGTGCAGGACGGCACGGTCTGGCGCCACGTCGTGGACGCACTCGGCCCAGGGTTCCGCTGCATCGTGCCGACCCTCCCGTACGGCAGCCACCGCACCCCTCTGCGCCCCGGAGCGCGGCTCACCCCGCACTCGATGGCCCTGCTCGTCGGAGAGTTCGCCGACACGCTGCGGCTGGGCGGCGACGCGGTGTTCGTCGAGAACGACGCCGGACGGCTGCAGCAGCTGGCCGCCGAGCGGCCGGACCGCGTCGGCCGGATGGTCATCGCGGGCTGCGAGGCCTTCGACAACTATCCGCCTCGGGCGGGCGGCACGATGCTGGCGGCGGCCGCCAGGATCCCCGGCGGTATCGCGATGCTGGCGAACGCCCTCGCCGTCCGGCCATTACGCCGGATCCCGGGCACCGGATACGCCGTCATGGGCCACAAGCCCGTACCGGACGACCTGATCGACCGCTGGATCGAACCGCTGCGCAGGGATCGCGCCGCCCGCGAGGTGCTCGTCGGGTACCTGCGCGGCGTGCGGAAGACGGAGATGTCCGAAGCGGCCGAGGGCCTGCGCTCCTACGACCGCCCCGCGCTGGTGGTCTGGGGCAGGCAGGACCGCATGATGCCGCCGGAACACGGCCGTCGGCTGGCGCAGCTGCTGCCCCAAGGGCGCCTCGTGGAGCTCGGCGAGTGCCGCACGCTGATCCCGCTGGACCGCCCCGACGGGCTCGCCGACGCGATCCGGACCTTCGTACGCAGGACGGCGACGCCCTGATTCATCAGCTCGATTTCGCCGGTTCGGGCTCATCAGAGGCGCGGAACGCGCTGCGGGCGGTCGCCGCCACCGCTGCGGGGCCGCCGTGCCCGTCGCGCGGTGGAGGCGTGCAGAGAGCGGCTGCCAGGGGAGCGGCGCGCATGATCGCCGCCACGTGGCCGTACGGCTTTTGGTCGTACGGCTCGGCCGTACGGGACTGCTGCTGATGCGACGTCATGGGCGGGACGATGTGCGGCGCCGGTGCGGGCAGGCCTGCGCGGTGGCCAGGAGACGGCGGATCCCGTCCCCGGCCTGGGCGGGGTCGTGCACCTGCTCGGGAAACAGCAGCCGGAGGTCGCCGTGGCCGCGGGCGTACTCGCAGCGCAGGGTGATGCCGTAGCGGTCGAGGGCGACGGGCTGCACGCGGACGACCCCCTGCAGCAGCTGCGGCCCGGCCAGCCGGGCCAGCCTCGTCACCATGTCCTCGTGGGCGTCGACCAGATGCGTCAGCAGGGCCGCCTCCTCGACGGCCAGGGGATCCGGTTCGGCGAGCACGAGTTCGTCCAGGCCGACGACTGCCATGTCCGTCTGCGTTTCGAGGGTGGCGCGTGCGAGGTCCAAGCGGAGGCCGGCGCCGTCGTCCGCGTCGTCCTCCGGGGCGCCGGCCAGGGCGAGCCATCCCGAGAGCGTCACCTTGGCGCGCACCCGGGCCCGGACGGAGGTGGGGGAGACGTCGGTGAACTCCAGCAGTGCGGCCAGGGCGCCGCGCGGAGCGCACACGGCTCGCGCGAGCAGGGGGCTGTCGGCGGGCAGCCGCAGCCTCACCTGGCCTGTGCCGTCGACGGCGTGCAGGCCGACGAGGTCGTAGCGGTGCCCGTCCGTGGTGAGGGTCAGCGACCCGGCGCGGGCCAGTACCGAACGGATCCGTTCCGCGGCGGTCGGTTCCACGGCGGCCGGTTCCGTTGCGGAGGCGGTGGTGGGGTTCATCGGACCTCCAAGAAGAGCGGGCAAGGTTAGGCTAACCTAACTTATGGGCCATTGGATAGGCACACTCGGGGGCTCCAGGGACTCCAGAGGCTCCACGGACTCGCTCCGGAGCCGGCGGATCTGACGAGACACCAGTAGCCCGTTCGCTCCCCCTCCGGTGCTCCCGTGGCCGCGACGCTTCCTGTGCCGGTGACCTGCATAAAACGATCAAGAGATAACGCCGCTGGGGCTGACTGGGTGACAGATCTGTCGACCCGTCATGTTGCGGGGCTGACGCACTGTCGGTTGCCTCGAGAGCGGAGCACAGCAGAAGCGCCGCGCAGTCACACTGCTCCGTTGGAGGATTCTCATGCGTTACTCACACGTCGGTGCAGGTATCGGCCTGGTTCTCGGCGCACTTGGTCTGCATGTCCCCGTCGCTGCCGCCGACGGTTCGGACATCTACATCAACCCGTGGAGCGCGTCCCCGGGCTCCACGGTCACCGTCACCACCACGGCCTGCGGCCCTGACGTGACCTTCGGCAAGGGCTGGTCGAAGGTGGGCGGGCAGTTCAACCTCTTCGGCGATGACGGCGAAGGGGCGCTCACCGGCCACTTCCGGATTCCCAAAGGGACCAGACCGGGCACGGACACGATCACCCTGAAGTGTCCACCGCGGATCAAGATCACGGAGACGTACCAGGTGACGGGCCGCTCCCCGAGGGGCTCGGTCGGCGCCGGCTTCGGGCCGGCCGAAGGGAGCAGCGACCTGCGGCTCGCGCTCGGCGGTGCGCTGATCGCCGGGGCCGCGGCCGTCGGTGCGGTCAGGATGCGTCGCCGGGTGAACATCGGCCGGGCCTGACCATCGACCCGGCTTCCGTGCGTCCCCGTACGGCTCCTGCGGACTCGAGCGGCCCCTGACACCGCGTCGCATCAGCATCAGCATCGGCCGGGGGCCGTGAGGCCCACCTCCACCTCGCCACGAAGCACACGCCGCGAAGCAAAGGCTCAACCGCGATGGACCCCGGGCGCAGCACCAGCAACTGCCGATACGCCTTCTCCCCTTCGACCCTCCTTCTGGCGTGCGCACTGATGGCGGGTACGGGGCTGTTGATCAGCGCGGTGTCCGACGACCGGCCGTTGCCGCCACCACCGCAGCCTTCGGCCCTGCAGGCCTTCCCCGCCTGGGCGAATCCCGCGCCCGCCGCCACCGCCCCGGCCACGCCCTACTCCTCGGCCACCGCATCGGCGGCGCCCACCGCCCCGGCCGGCTCCACCCCTTCGCATGCCGCGTCTGCCACCCGCACTCACTCGGCGAAAGGCACCGCTCCGGCCGCCACACCCCGCCCCGGGGTCCAGCCGCTGCCCCCGGCGAATCCGGTCCGGATCCGCATCCCGGCCATCGGCGTCGACGCCGCCCTGACGCGACTGAGCCTCAACGCGGCCGGGGTGCTGCAGGTCCCACCGCCGGGCAATCCCGGCCTCGCCGGCTGGTACGGCGACGGCCCGGCTCCCGGCTCGGCCGGTACAGCCGTCGCCATCGGGCATGTGGACACGCCCACCGGGGTGCCGGGCGTCTTCTACCTCCTCGGTGCCGTGCGCAAGGGCGCCACCATCGACATCAGCCGGGCGGACGGGCGCACGGCCGTGTTCACGGTCAGCGCCGTCGAGCTCTACGAGAAGAAGAATTTCCCCAGCAAGAAGGTCTACGGAGGCTCCGGCCGGCCAGAACTCCGGTTGATCACCTGCGGCGGCGGTTACACCAAACGCACCGGCTACCAGGGCAACGTCGTGGTCTACGCGTCGCTGACCGCCCTGAAGTAGCCGTCTGCCGTCCGCCGTCTCTCGGCGGTGCCGGAGTGCCGAGGGCCGGAGAGCGCGACCGCGCCCTGACGGGGCGTGCCCTGAACCGCGCGCGCTCGACACGGCGGTGGCGACGGCCGAGGCCGCCGCCAGCGCGTGCCTCGTCTCAGAGTCCGGCTGCGTAGCGGGAGGCGGCGGCCTGTGTCCGGATGTCCGGGAGGGCGTCGTAGAGGGTCTGGCCGGGGCAGAGAGTGGCGTATCCGTCGCGGTGGCCGGAGATGGTGTACAGCGTGGCCTTCTCGCCGGTCTTGTACACGCCCGTGTCGCCGGCCGCGGTGAGGGTCACCTGGGCCTGCGGGTCGACGCCGTCCAGGCCGAGTTTCCAGGCGGCGAGGTCGGCGATGGCCTGCTGGGCCGCGGCGGTGGGCGTGCCGCCGTTCTCGTAGTCGCCGAGCAGGGCGATGCCGGAGGACACGCCGTTGAAGCCGTACGTGTGGGCGCCCCGCACTCGCTGGTCGATGCCGCCCGCGCGGCCCTCGAAGACCGTCCCGCACTTGTCGACGAAGAAGTTGTAGCCGACGTCGTTCCAGCCGTTGGTCTGTACGTGGTAGACGAGGATCGCCCGGATGACGGCGGGTGAGTCGGCGCAGTTGTAGTCGTTGGTGCCCGCGGTGTGGTGGACGAAGACGGCCTCGACCTTGGAGAGGTACTCGGGCGGGTCCTTCACCAGGGATTCGTCGGCGCCCCATGCGGCGCGGCTGACGACCGCTGGCGCGGCGGGTTCCGTCGGCGTCGCCGAGTCGGCCGGGGGCGTCGGGTCCGGCTCCTGGGTGCCGGTCGGGGTCGGGGCAGGATCCGTCGTGCCGCCCGAGGTCTCGGCGGGCGTGGACGGGACGGGCGTACTGCTGTCACCGGTGGTGGGGCTCGCGTCCGGGGCGCTGTCGGAGGGCGTCGGAGACGCCGTGTCCTCGGCGCCGGACCCGCTGCCGGCGGGGTCGGAGGCGGTCGCATCGCCGGTGGCTGCCGGCACCGACGGCTCGGTGGCGGCGGGCTCCGACGGCTCGGAGGTGGCGGACGGCGTGCTGTCCGTGCTGGTGAGCGTGGACGGCTGCGTACCGCTGTTGCTGCTCTTGCCCTTGGTCTTCGGGGCGGTTCCCGGGTCGATCAGGTCGAGGCGCAGCCCCTGGGGTACGGCGGTCTGCGTGCCGTCTGCCACGACCCGCGCTTCGACCGCGTCGGAGGGGCCCGCCCACAACGGTTCGGAGGCGCCGCGCGTGTCGGCGGCCCGGGTCTCGTCCGTCTCCGGCGCGACCGTGTCGAAGTCGAGGTCGCGCCAGCCGCTCCACTCGCCGGTCTCGGCGCTGCGGGTGCGTATCTGGGCGGTGCCGTCGAAGCGCTTGGTGTGGTCCTCCCAGGAGACGCCGATCAGCGAGAAGACCTTGGTCTCGGTGCGGGGGAGGGTGCGCTTGGCCTTGGCGGTGCCCCCGAACGCCATCGTCTGCGCGCCGGCCGGGCGGGCGGCCTCTTCCGCGCTCGCTGCCCCGTCGGGCGCGGCCACCGCCACCGTCGCGAGGCCGGCGCCGCCGAGTACGGCGGCGCCGACGGCCAGCCAGGTGGTGCGTGCGGCGCCGGACTTCCGGCGGGCGTGGGGTCTTCTGGGGCTCATGGCCCTCCCTTTTTCGTCTGTCGCTCGTCTACTGCGGTACGCGAGCCGAGCGCGCTGTCAGCCTTGGCCGCGCCGAGCGCTGTGCGACGCTCTTCTCCCGCAGCTCTCCGAGAAAAGATCTGATTCCGTATCAGGCCGGGTCGGGCGTTCTTCGGTGTGACCGGGAAGTGCCGGATTGCCGGGTGCTGTCACCCGAGAATTCCCCTTCGGCGACCGTGAATTCGTCAGTGCTCGGGCAGCGGCCGGGGCGGTTATACAGGATTCCGCCGGCCGATCACCAGCCGAAGGAGATATCGGACATCAGGGGCCCCGTTGTGGCCGGATCGCGCCGCCTGATCCTGCAAGTTCCGCGTATGTCTGTTCGCTTGACTTGAGGGCATGCGTGCAGCTGGACGTCGCCCGACGCTGCCCATCCAATGGCTTCCGTCCGCCTTCTCGGGGCGAGGTCGGGAGTGGCGGAGCCCGGCCACCGGCCATGAGGAAATGTCTGGCGTGTGACCCGGATTGGGCGGAGTAATTGCCCGCATTGCCGCTTAGGCGGGATCGACGTGCGTCAAGTCAACGGAATCCACATGGCGCCGTGAAGGAAAGGGGCGGCATGAACCGGCTCCTCTGGTCCGAGGGGCCTCAGTGTGCAGTATTCGCTGATCTCGATTCGGGATTTCGGTACCGCCGACCATCCGGTGGCGGAGACAGGTGAGGAGGAGGTGATCTACACGCCCGGCGGGATCTATGTGGCCACGCGTTCCGATGTCGACGGAGACGTCCGTAGCGAGGTCGGGGAGCCGGAGCCGCACACCGTGCCCCTGTTCCTTCAGCCTGGTCGGCGGGTGGAGATCGGCGGGCCGGTTCCGTCCCGGCCGAATCGCTTACTGCGGCGGCCCGTTGCCCGGACGGTGTGACCGGGTAACGGGCCTTTTCGTTGTCAGGGAACGAAGGCGCCCCTGCCATCCGGGAGTTCGAAAGTGATCTGCATCACCTCAGCCCGTTTTCCCGTGATGTTTGTCCGTCGGTGGGCGCAGTACGGGATGGCTCACCTATGTGACGGGTGCGCCTCATGTGACTTTCTTCCATGGCCTTGCCCGGCCTTCTGTGGGGTGGATACATCGTGAGTCGTCGTACGAGTCGTCGTACGTTGCATGCGTACAGGCCGCTGAGCCTGAAGCGACGGGCATGGCTGACACTCGGTGCGGTGCTCCTGGGGGGCGGGGGCCTGGTGACGTACGCCGTCGCCAGTCCGTCCGCCGATCCGGGCCGGGCCAAGCGGCCGGTGAAGGTCTACGACCTCGCGCTGAAAGGCTCCGCGAGCGACAAGCGGGAGCTACCGCGCACGGGCACCGAGCAGTTCTCGATGGTCGGCGTCTCCTGGACGGGCGGCGCCAAGCGGCTCAAGGGTACGGCGCAGGTGCGCACTCGCAGCCGTGAGACCGGCGAGTGGAGCGCCTGGCAGGACCTCGAAGTGAACGTCGACCCGCTGGAGAAGCCCGGTCCCAAGGTGCGCGGCGCGTCCGAGCCGCTGTGGGTCGGGTCGTCCGACGGCGTCCAGGTCCAGGTCGTCCGCAAGAACGGCACCACCAGCGCGCTGCCCAAGGGGCTTCAGGTCAACCTGGTCGACCCCGGCGTGGTGACCGCGGCCGAGGCCAAGTCCGCCGCCGATGCCGACACCGCCGCGTTCGTCGCCGACGAGACCCCGAGCGCCACGCCCACCGACTCCGCCACGCCGAGCGACGGCACCACCGCCACGCCGACGGACGGCGCGACCACCACGTCCCCGGCTCCCACCGACACCACGACGGCGGCCAGCCCCACCGCTTCGGATTCGGCGTCGCCCTCGGCGAGCGCGTCCGCGAGCCCGTCGTCCACCACGCCGACCGCGCCGCCGTCCACGGTGCCCGAACCGCCGATCACCTCGCGCGCCGGCTGGGGCGCCGACGAGTCGATGAGCCCCGAGGCGCCGGAGTACAACGCGGACGTGAAGGCCGTCTTCGTCCACCACACCGACGGCTCCAACGACTACTCCTGCGCCGACTCGGCGTCGATCGTCCGGGGCATCTACGCGTACCACGTGCAGGTCAACGGCTGGAAGGACATCGGCTACAACTTCCTCGTAGACAAGTGCGGCACCATCTTCGAGGGCCGCAAGGGCGGCGTCGACCTGCCGGTGCTCGGCGCCCACACCTACGGCTGGAACCGCGAGTCCGCGGGCATCGCGGTGCTCGGTGAGTACACCTCCACCGCCGCCTCCAACGCCGCGCTGGCCGCGGTCGCCCGCGTGGCGGCCTGGAAGCTCGGCCAGTACGGCGCCGACCCGGCCGGGACCGTGCAGCTCACCGCGGGCGCCAGCCAGACGAACTACTTCGGCACCAGCTTCACCGCGGGCAGCAAGTACACCTTCCACCGGATCTCCGCCCACCGCGACGGCTACAACACCCAGTGCCCCGGCAGCTCCCTCTACGCCCAGCTGCCGACCATCCGCACCTGGGCGGCAGGGCCGGTGCAGGGCCTGAAGACCACCTCGGTCGACGGCGCGGGCCTGTCCGGCTCGACGTACTACACCAAGGGCGCCATCACGGTGCACTGGTCGACCACCACGCCGGGCTCCCTCATCTCCAAGTTCGAGCTGCTGGTCGACGGCAAGACCGTCGCCACCACCTCCGGCACCGCCACCTCCGCGAGCACCACCCTGGCCCTGGGCAGCCACACCGTCGCCGTGCGGGCCGTGCACCAGTCCGGCAAGACCACGACGACCACCGCGCTGAGCGCCGTTGCGGAGACGACCGCACCGACCTTCTCCACCAGCCCGAAGCTGTCCCTGCGCAGCGGCACCGTCAACACCAGCGCCGTCCCGGTCACCCTCGGCTGGAAGGCCACGGACGACAAGGCCCTGCGTTATGTGAAGCTGCTGGCCCCGACGACGGCCACCTTCGGCCCGACCACCACCAGCTCCCAGCGCACCGCCGCGTCCGGTACGGCCACCACCTGGTCGATGCGGGCCTACGACTACGCCGGCAACTACCGCACCTCGTCGCCCTCCTACACGCCGGTGATCCTGCAGGAGACCTCGGCGACCAAGTCCGGCAGCTGGACGACCCGCTCCTCCAGCAGCTACCTCGGCGGCAAGTCGTACTCCAGCGGTTCGAAGGGCGCCAGCCTCTCCTGGACGTTCACCGGCCGCTCCGCCGCCTGGGTGGTCTCGCGCGCCTCGACCTCCGGCCAGGCGTACGTCTACGTCGACGGCACCAAGGTCACGACCGTCGACCTGAAGTCGTCCACCACGCAGTACCGGCAGGCGATCTGGACCAAGACCTGGTCCAGCAGCGCCAAGCACACCATCAAGATCGTCGTGGTCGGCACCAGCGGCCGTCCCACCATCACCACCGACGGTCTCGTCTATATCAAGTGATCCCGAACCGCGAGGGCCCCCGGCGCACGACGCCGGGGGCCCTCGCGGTGTGTGCGGCGGCACTGCCCGCTCAGATGTCCCGGAAGATCTCGATCTGCGCGCCCACCGAGTTGAGCCGCTCCGCGAGGTCCTCGTAACCGCGGTTGATGACATACACGTTCCGCAGGACCGACGTGCCCTCGGCGGCCATCATCGCGAGCAGGACGACGACGGCCGGCCGCAGCGCGGGCGGGCACATCATCTCCGCCGCGCGCCAGCGGGTCGGGCCCTCGACCAGCACCCGGTGCGGGTCGAGCAGCTGCAGCCGCCCGCCGAGGCGGTTCAGATCGGTCAGATAGATGGCGCGGTTGTCGTAGACCCAGTCGTGGATGAGGGTCTTGCCCTGGGCGGCGGCGGCGATGGCCGCGAAGAACGGGACGTTGTCGATGTTCAGACCCGGGAACGGCATCGGGTGGACCTTGTCGATCGGCGCCTCGAGTTTGGAGGGCCGGACGGTGAGGTCCACGAGCCGGGTGCGGCCGTTGTCGGCGACGTACTCCGGGGTGCGGTCGTGGTCGAGGCCCATCTCCTCGAGGACCGCGAGCTCGATCTCGAGGAACTCGATCGGCACGCGGCACACGGTGAGTTCGGACTCGGTGACCACGGCCGCGGCGAGCAGGCTCATCGCCTCGACCGGGTCCTCGGAGGGCGAGTAGTCGACGTCCACGTCGATGTTGGGTACGCCGTGCACGGTCAGGGTCGTCGTGCCGATGCCGTCGACCTTGACCCCGAGCGCCTCCAGGAAGAAGCAGAGGTCCTGGACCATGTAGTTGGACGAGGCGTTGCGGATGACGGTCGTGCCGTTGTGGCGCGCGGCCGCGAGCAGCGCGTTCTCGGTCACGGTGTCGCCGCGCTCGGTCAGCACGATCGGGCGCTCGGGCGTCACCGCGTGGTCCACCTGCGCGTGGTAGAGGCCCTCGGTCGCCGTGATGTCGAGGCCGAACCGGCGCAGCGCGATCATGTGCGGTTCGACGGTCCGTGTGCCGAGGTCGCAGCCGCCCGCGTACGGCAGCTTGAAGTGGTCCATACGGTGCAGAAGCGGACCGAGGAACATGATGATCGAGCGGGTGCGGCGCGCCGCGTCCGCGTCGATGCCGCCCATGTCCAGCTCGGCGGGCGGCACGATCTCCAGGTCGACCCGGTCGTTGATCCAACGGGTGCGCACCCCGATGGAGTTGAGCACCTCGAGGAGCCGGTACACCTCTTCGATACGGGCGACACGGCGCAGCACCGTGCGTCCCTTGTTCAGCAGCGATGCGCACAGCAGCGCCACGCAGGCGTTCTTGCTCGTCTTGACGTCGATGGAGCCCGACAACCGGCGCCCGCCCACCACGCGGAGGTGCATCGGGCCCGCGTAGCCCAGCGAGATGATTTCGCTGTCCAGGGCCTCCCCGATCCGGGCGATCATCTCAAGGCTGATGTTCTGGTTGCCGCGTTCGACTCGGTTGACGGCGCTCTGACTGGTGCCCAGAGCCTCCGCGAGCTGCGCCTGTGACCAGCCACGATGTTGGCGCGCGTCACGGATGAGCTTTCCGATGCGTACGAGGTAGTCGTCTGCCATGTGACGGAGGTTATCTCAGATATGAGATGGACTTCGCGTCGGGTGGGCCATCAGGGTGACAGTCCCCCAAGAGCTTCCGCTCACGCGGGTGATGTGTACCGCGTCCGGTCCGCACCTTAACGGGTGTCCACCGAACGGAGGGATAGCGGAATGGTCGCCACCGTGCGAGTCGAGAATGTGAAGGTCGTGGAGCCGTGGCGAAGATGTTCGGCCGCCTGGTCCCTGCACGGCCGTCTGGCCTCTGCGCAGCCGTCCGGCCTCTACACAAAGGAATGGTGAGAGGACGTCAAGGCGCCTGCAGAAGGAACCCGACGGCGGTGCCCGCGTCATCGACGATCAGACGTTCACGGCGGCCCACGTCAACAAGGCGGCCCGCATCCTCCTCGAAGCCTTCCGTGAGCCGTGCGTGCGGCGGGATCTGGTTGCCGTCCTGGCCCATGCGGCCGAGTGTGACATCGACGAAGCCGTCGCACCCGTCGCTCGCGGTGCGCGAGTGTCCGGTCTCAGTGAAGTTAGTCGCCGGGGGTCAGGCTGACCTGGGTGGACTGCCTTCCGTGAGACAGTGCGGGCTCCGGGCCGGGGTGTCATGTCTCGCGTCCGCTGATGTGGCCCGCGCTGCGAGCGGCTTGGTCCGATTCGCTGTTGACCTTGGGTGATCAGGTTCAGCGGCAGAGGTTCATAACGGTGTCGTCGAAGTCTGGGAACTCTCTGGTGGCCTGCTCAATCACGGCAGCGGCGGATGCGCGGTGGTCAGGTGCGAATTGTTCTGCGATAGCCATCAGGTCACGGTTGGGGTGTGGGGCCCAGTCCGGCTCGGGATCGTGTGACGTGGCCGCTTCCCACGGGCCGAAGCCGTCGGCCAGCAACCACAGGAAGGCGCCTAGGTTGCGGGCGACGACGCCGGTCTCCCCTTCGGAGCCGAGAAAGACGATGGGCTGCTCGGCCAGTGGCTGATCCGGGCGGATTAGCCAGAACGCGACGTATCCACCGGTGCCGTCCTGGCCGAACACGCGGAACTCGTCGCCGCTCAGTTCGCGGTTGCCGGTCCATGCCCGGAACCAGTCGGTTGTCTCATCGGCGGTAAGGAAGGTTGTGAAGGGCTCGAAGTCGACGCCGTCCTTGCCGATGGAGTCGAGCCGAACCGCCATGGCACCGGCAAGCGCGGCGGGAAAGTGGCGATCTTCATTCGGCGTCATGCGAACAGGTTAGCGATTGACTGGATCGGGTGAGGACTGCCATTGCGCGGCGTAACGGTGGGGAAACCGGTGGCGGACGTAGTGGCGGAGCAGGGTGTAGGACACGGAGACGTCGTGGTCGTCCATGAGGTTCAGCCAGATCTGTTTCGGTCCGAGGCCCTGATCCAGCATGGCCTGGATGGGCTCCATGAGGTCGGCGTCGAGATGCGAATGGCTCCGTTCGACCCCTCGGGGAGGCGGCTGCATCGTGTCCAGGGCGAGGCGGACGAGACGGCGAGGGACGTGGTGCCGCAGGGCCAGTTCCTGAATGGTGTGGCCTCTGCGGGCGTCGATGTAGATGAGCAAGGCGAGATGGGGCTGGCCGGGGAACAGCTCGGTTCGAGCAGTGCGCGGATTGGGTTTCATGCGGCCGCGCGGGGAGCTGGCGTCAGCGAGCGCTCGGTCCAGAGACTGCTCGGAGCGGCCGGAAACCGCAGCCAGGCGGTCCAGCTGGGGCTTGCCGAACCAGAAGGGCGGTCCGTTGAGGAAGCAGTGGAGGTAGCTGGGCTTGAGATGGTTCGCGCGTGCGAGGCGGCGGACGTAGGAGTCGGTGATCTCGCCGACGCAGGGGCGTAGCCGGACGGGCAGCGGAGCCAGCGGGCGAGGCAGCTCTGGCAGCGGGCGGGACACTTCAGCGGCCCTTCTTCGCGGCTTCTGCGGCATGGTCCAGGGGGATTGCGTCGAGACTTGCCTTGGTCACGCGTTCTGTGCCGCTGAGGATCGCGTCGATCGCAGCGCCCCGGATCGCGTGGGAGAGCGCGCCGATCATGCCGTCGGCCCGCTTGTGAAGGTAGCGGTCCAGCTTGACCAGGCTGCCCGGCGGGTGATCGTGCAGCAGCAGGGTCTCCTCCATCGTTGCGACCAGTCCCTTCCACTCGTCGCCGTAAGGGAACGGGCGGGTGGGGACGAGGGTGAAGCGGCCCGCGATCTGAGCGCCCCGGGTGCCGGCCAGGAGCTCGCTGGTGTCGAGGTTGATGCCTGCGTAGACGAACGTCGCGGGGATGCGCTCGGAGAAATACTTCAGGGTGTCGGAGACCTCGGCCCCGGCCCGTGTGACCTGCGAGACGTTGTGGATTTCGTCGACGAGGACCAGACCGGTGCGGGTGTCCGTGCAGATGCCGACCACCGCTTCGATGATGTCGGTCATGTTTGATCTGGCCCGGACCGGCAGCCCCAGGAAGCGCGCGAACTCGGCCGCGACCATGCGGGCGGACGCCGCGGGCGGAACGGTGATGTAGAGCACCGGGATGCGGTCGTTGACGTTCGGGTGGCGGGCCCGGTCAAGCAGTTCGTGGGCTAGCCCGAGCTGGGTGATCGCGCTGGTCTTGCCCGTTCCGGGGAGCCCGGAGACCATCAGGCCGCGGCGGGCGCTGATCGCGTGCCGGTTGAGCAGAACCAGCCGCCGGCCGCAGACCACGGTCTTCTCAACGAACGAGGTGGCGACCACCAGCATCCGTGCGTGGTGGTCGAGCCGGTCGTCGTCATAGAGCGCCTGCTCGGTCGGAGACAGCTTGGCCAGCTCGGCGGGAGTCAGCAGGACTGGAGGACTGGGTGGCCCAGCGGCGAACTTCCGCCATCCGTCCAGGGTGGTCAACTGCCGGTTGGCCTCGGTATCCGCTTCCTGGAGCGTGGTGTGCCGGGTAGCCGGTTCGGAGATGGTCACGGACGCCTCCAGGGGTTCGCGAGCGGGTCGAACAGACCCAGCGGGATGACTTCGGCCAGCTCGGTGTTCGCCTGGTCTTCCTGAACGGTCTCGTCGGCGGGCGGATCGAAGGCCGGCCGGTTAGAGGCGGTGGCCCGGGTCCGTGCGGCGACGCGCCGGGACCGTTTGGCCGCGGGCCCCTGCTTCGGGGCGGGACCGTCGTGGGCCCGCCGCAGCAGCGCTGCTGCGGCGTCCGCGATCTGTTCCTCCGTGCCGCCGGGGACCTGCTCGCAGACGTGGTCCCAGGCCAGTTCCCCGAACGGGACGCCGACGCGGTGGAGGTGTTTCCAGAACACGGTGATCCACCGATTGCGCCGGCGGTCGCGTACCCAGATCCGGGAGATGTCGTAGGGGTCGTGGTGGATCTCCCACAAGCCCTTCTTCTCCATCACTCCGGAGTGCTGGCGGCGCAACGGGCCCAGTTCGCCGTCGTCGTAGGTGCGGTGCTTGATCCGGATGCCGTAGCTGTTGATCGCCTGCCAGCGTTCGGGCAGCAACTCGACGTAGTCCTCGCCGTCCAGCGGAACCGGGACGTAGCCGCAGGACTGAAGCAGCGTCGCGTACTTCTCGTTCGGCGAGAACGCCCGCCCCGGCGCCTGCGGATCACGAAGCCCGTCATGCCGCCTGGTCTGCCAGATAGCGATGACCCACTCATCGAGCAGGTTCTGGAGTTCAGGAAGAGACCACAGAGGCCCGTCCTCCAGCTTCCGGCCGCGGCGGTCCGCGGTCGAGCCGGTGTAGCCCGCGACGAACTGGGCGAACAGCGTGGCCACCGAGCCCAGAGTCTTCTCGATCGTGCCCTTGTCGGTCGGCGTCGCCTTGTGGGCCGGTTGCAGGTTGATGCCCAGATACCGGCAGGAGGCCCGGAAGTTCCGCGAGACGAACACCTTTCCGTGGTCGCAGACGATCGTCTCCGGCACGATCACCGGCCGTGCCGCCGCGTGCTCCAGGCGCTCGTCCAAGGTCAGCAACCGTCGGTGCGGCAGCACCGAACGGGACATCCGCATGGCCTCTGACCAGCCGGGCCGCATCGCCTCCGGGGTGACGCTTCGGGCCAGCAGCGCGGACGCGTCTGCGGCCTTCGTGGTCGGCCGCAGCACCGCCGCAGTGATCGACCTCGTCGCGATGTCGACCATCGCCGTCAGCTCGACCTTCTCCGCAATCCCGTCGTCCAGGCGCACCAGCACATCCAGCGGGGTCGAGTCGATCTGCATCAGTTCGCCCGGCGCACTGGCCGGAACCTCCCCAAACGGGCCGGGAGGCCGGGCCTTGACCGACCGGCGTGTGCGGGCCGAACCCGTCGCGTGCGTGCCGGTCGCCAGCTTGCTGTAGAGCCGGTAGAGAGTGGCCCGGGAAGGAACCTCGACACCTGCGGCGTCCTCACGGCCTGCCAAGATCTCCTTGGTCCGCCAGACGATGAAACCAATCGTCTTCGACGAGTTCTCGGCCGTCTCGTCGATCGCCTGCCGCATCGCCTCCACCACCGCCGCATCGACCTTGCCGAAGGCCGGCATCTGCTTGGCCGACCGGCCGTCGGCCAGCCCGACCAACCCGTCGCGCTGATAGCGCTGGCGCCGCTGCTTGATCCCGCTGGCCGTCACCTTGTGCCCGGCCGCCGTCAACTCGGCCGCCTTGGCCCGCTCGCGCTCAGCCAACGAGTGCTGCCTCGGGTCGAACTCCGGCCGAGACCTTGCCTCTTCGGACGCCCCCGGCGGCAGCCCGTGCAGCACCTCCAGGATGTGGTCCTCCCACCAAAGTGCCTGTTCAGCCGCTGTCTCGGGAAACTCCCCCAGCCGGGCCGTGGGCGGGACCTTCCGCCCCTGCCTGTTCAATGGCCACCCCTATCGACCCGGCCCACGACCGTGTGCGGACCCAGCAACTGGACCGACAGGTCCTCGGCAAGCAGTTCCTGACGCCAGAGCAGATGGAACAGCGCGGGCAGCGTCGCGAGCCGGTCACCCGCAGCGTCGGCCCCGGGCAGCAGCGGCCCCGGCGTCGCGAAGACCTCCCGCAGGCGATCCGCAGCCGTGTGGCGCAGGCACCGCGGGTGCCGGTAGCGCGACAGCCACCGGACATTCGCCAGCAACACCGGCTCCGGCATCCCGACCCGCTCGAAGTGCCAACCCGCCTGAGCGCAGGCGATCCGCGTCACCTCGAACGCCTCCGCGTCCTTCGGCTCGATCTGCTCGTCCGCGCGGACATCGACGACCATGGCCGAGCCGTCCACCCGGCGCACGAAGTAGTCCGGAGCGTGCCGACGCTCCCGTACTCCGTCGTGCCAGTGCAGCCAGAAAGGCTGCGAGGCCATCCCCGCCACCTGCGGATCGAAGTCCATGAGCACAAGCCGGTCCCGCTCCAGCCAGGACTCGAAGCCCACGTGCTGCCCGGTCGTCGCCGCCCAGTACCACCCGGCGAAGTGACGCTCACCACGCGACCAACGGAAAGGACGTACCGGAGCCGCGTCCTCGAACCGGGCCGTAACACAGTCCAGCAGCGGACGCCGCTGCCGCTGGCATAGGGCGTCCACGTACGACAGCTCGACGTCCGGCCCTGCCAGATCCACCCCAGCCGGTACGGCCACCAGCACCCCCAGCGCGTTTAGCCCGTACGGCTAGGTTCGCTGAGACAGAAGGCGAGACGACTGGGTTCGCTGAGTAAACGCCTCGATTGGATGAGAGCGGTCAGCGAGGAGGGCGCACATGACCAGCGTGCCCCCATGTACTAGAGTTATCTCGACATCGAGATATCTGCCGAGGCGCACCGCAGCCACCACCCTGGTAAGGGTTACCTAACTTAGCCTTACCTTAGCGGATCGGCGACGAGTCGTGGCGGCAGGATGCGGTGGTACGCGCACAAAAATGAAGGAGACTGTCGTGTCGGCGAACAGCTTCGACGCCCGCAGCACGCTGCAGGTGGGCGACGAGTCGTACGAGATCTTCAGGCTGGACAAGGTCGAGGGCTCCGCTCGCCTGCCCTACAGCCTGAAGGTGCTGCTGGAGAACCTGCTCCGCACCGAGGACGGCGCGAACATCACCGCCGACCACATCCGGGCGCTCGGTGGCTGGGACTCGCAGGCGCAGCCGAGCCAGGAGATCCAGTTCACGCCGGCCCGCGTGATCATGCAGGACTTCACCGGTGTGCCCTGTGTCGTGGACCTCGCCACCATGCGCGAGGCCGTCAAGGAGCTCGGCGGCGACCCGGCGAAGATCAACCCGCTGGCCCCGGCCGAGCTGGTCATCGACCACTCCGTCATCGCCGACAAGTTCGGCACCCCGGACTCCTTCGCGCAGAACGTGGAGCTGGAGTACGGCCGCAACAAGGAGCGCTACCAGTTCCTGCGCTGGGGCCAGACCGCGTTCGACGAGTTCAAGGTCGTCCCGCCGGGCACCGGCATCGTGCACCAGGTCAACATCGAGCACCTGGCCCGTACGGTCATGGTCCGTAACGGCCAGGCCTACCCCGACACCCTGGTCGGCACCGACTCGCACACCACCATGGTCAACGGCCTCGGTGTGCTGGGCTGGGGCGTCGGCGGCATCGAGGCCGAGGCCGCGATGCTCGGCCAGCCGGTCTCGATGCTCATCCCGCGCGTCGTCGGCTTCAAGCTGACCGGCGAGCTGCCCGCCGGCACCACCGCCACGGACCTCGTGCTGACGATCACCGAGATGCTGCGCAAGCACGGTGTCGTCGGCAAGTTCGTCGAGTTCTACGGTGAGGGCGTCGCCGCCACCTCGCTGGCCAACCGCGCCACCATCGGCAACATGTCGCCGGAGTTCGGTTCCACCGCCGCGATCTTCCCGATCGACGACGAGACCCTGAACTACCTGAAGCTCACCGGCCGCTCCGAGCAGCAGGTCGCGCTCGTCGAGGCGTACGCCAAGGAGCAGGGCCTCTGGCTCGACCCGGCCGCCGAGCCCGACTTCTCCGAGAAGCTCGAGCTGGACCTGTCGACCGTCGTCCCATCGATCGCCGGCCCGAAGCGCCCGCAGGACCGCATCGTCCTCGCCGACGCCGCGTACCAGTTCTCGCAGGACGTACGGAACTACGTGGACACCGCCGACGAGGCGGGCGAGGAGTCCTTCCCGGCCTCCGACTCCCCGGCCGTCACCAACGGTGTGCCGACCAAGCCGACCCTGGTCACCGCCCCCGACGGCTCGACGTACGAGATCGACCACGGCGCTGTGACCGTCGCGGCCATCACCTCCTGCACCAACACCTCGAACCCGTACGTCATGGTCGCCGCCGCCCTGGTGGCCAAGAAGGCGGTCGAGAAGGGCCTGACCCGCAAGCCGTGGGTCAAGACCACGCTGGCCCCGGGCTCGAAGGTCGTCACGGACTACTTCGACAAGGCGGGTCTGACCCCGTACCTCGACAAGCTGGGCTTCAACCTCGTCGGCTACGGCTGCACCACCTGCATCGGCAACTCCGGTCCGCTCGACGAAGAGGTCTCCAAGGCCGTCAACGAGCACGACCTGGCCGTCACCTCGGTGCTCTCCGGCAACCGCAACTTCGAGGGCCGGATCAACCCCGACGTCAAGATGAACTACCTGGCGTCCCCGCCGCTGGTCGTCGCGTACGCCATCGCCGGTTCGATGAAGGTCGACATCACGCGCGACGCCATCGGCACGGACACCGAGGGCAAGCCGGTCCACCTCGAGGACATCTGGCCGACCGAGGCCGAGGTCAACGAGGTCGTCGCCTCGGCCATCGGCGAGGACATGTTCAACAAGTCCTACCAGGACGTCTTCGCCGGCGACGCCCAGTGGCAGTCGCTGCCGATCCCGACCGGCAACACCTTCGAGTGGGACCCGCAGTCCACCTATGTCCGCAAGCCCCCGTACTTCGAGGGCATGACGATGGAGACCACCCCGGTCTCGGACATCGCCGGCGCCCGCGTGCTGGCCAAGCTGGGCGACTCGGTCACCACCGACCACATCTCCCCGGCCGGTGCGATCAAGGCCGACACCCCGGCCGGCAAGTACCTCACCGAGCACGGTGTGGAGCGTCGTGACTTCAACTCCTACGGCTCGCGCCGAGGCAACCACGAGGTCATGATCCGCGGCACCTTCGCCAACATCCGCCTGCGCAACCAGATCGCGCCGGGCACCGAGGGCGGCTTCACCCGCGACTTCACCCAGGCAGACGCGCCGGTGTCGTTCATCTACGACGCCTCGCAGAACTACCAGGCCGCCGGCATCCCGCTGGTGATCCTGGCGGGCAAGGAGTACGGCTCCGGCTCGTCCCGCGACTGGGCCGCGAAGGGCACCGCGCTGCTCGGCGTCAAGGCCGTCATCGCCGAGTCGTACGAGCGCATCCACCGCTCGAACCTCATCGGCATGGGCGTCCTGCCGCTGCAGTTCCCGGAGGGCGCCTCGGCCGAGTCCCTCGGCCTGACCGGCGAGGAGACCTTCTCCTTCACCGGCGTGACCGAGCTCAACGAGGGCACCACGCCGCGCACGGTGAAGGTCGCCACCGACACCGGCGTCGAGTTCGACGCGGTCGTCCGCATCGACACCCCCGGTGAGGCGGACTACTACCGCAACGGCGGCATCATGCAGTACGTGCTGCGCAGCTTGATCCGCAAGTAAGCGGTACGGCAACGGCATTTGAGGGCCGCATTCCCGGTACGCCCGGGGGTGCGGCCCTCCGCCGTACGTATGCGGTGTGCGGAGGCGGTGTCACACCCAGCCGCGCTGCGCCGCCCGCACCCCCAGCTGGAACCGGCTCGCGGCGCCGAGCCGGTCCTGCAACTCGCTCACCCTGCGCCGCAGCGTCCGCAGGCTCACGCCCAGGTGCCGGGCCACCGCCTCGTCCTTCATGCCGGCCGCGAGCAGACCGACCAGCCTCCGCTCGCCCTCCGTGAGGTCACCGTCGGGCACCGGCTGGCCGAGCGGCGTCGCCTGCTGCCAGGCCATCTCGAACAGCTTCTGCAACGCCTCGGTCACCGCCGAGTGCCGTACGACGACCGAGCAGTAGCCGCCCGCGTCGGAGGCCGTCAGCGGCAGCATCGCCACCCGGCCGTCGACGAGCAGCAGCTTCGCCGGCACGGAGGGCAGCACCCGGGCCTGTTCGCCGAGTTCGACCATCTTCCGGGCGTGGGAGAGGACGTCCGGGTCCTCGAGGGCGGTGGCCGCGTAGATCGTGCGGTAGACGACGCCTCGGCTCAGCAGATCGGACTGAAGATCCAGCTGCGGGGTGCGCGGGGCGAGATACGGCGGCGTGTCGAAGAGGCACACCTCGTGCTCGGCTCGGGCGTACAGCTCCTCGAGGCGCGCGGCGTTGGCACCCTCGCCCGACACCACATCGAGCAGGCGGTCCGGCTTCTCGCGTAACAGCCCCGCCTCGTATGCCGTTGCCATCTCCGCGGCGGTGGCGGCGAGCAGCTCCGACTCGGTCTCACGCCGGCGGATCAGGGCGCGGATCGCCACGCGCGGATCGACGGCCCGCAGCCCGCCGACCGAGTCCGGCGGCTGCAGCAGCCCCAGAGCAAGGAGCCGGTCGCAGGCCTCGCGGACCTGGCCGTCGGACGCACCGGTCAGCAGGGCCCAGCCCGGGTGGCCGGCGTCGGGCTGATGGAGGATCGCCTGGTACAGCAGCTCGTCGAAAGCGGTGACCCCCACCGCGGCCCAGGGGTTCGCGGCGGGGGTCCGGGGTGCCGAGTAGTGTCCCGTGTTCACCATGGCCCGGCACGGTAGTGGATCTGTGTTAAAGCTGTGATGCCTACTTCACGCCGTAGGCGCGCAGCACGGTCTGGTCGATCTTGTTGCCGTCCGGGTCGGATGCCTGGACGCGCAGCGACACGAACTTCGCGCCCTTCGGGTGCTTGATCTTCGCGAGGTGGCCGCCGTCGCTGTGCCCGACGTTCACCTCCTTCCAGGACGTGCCGTCGTCGTACGAGACCCAGGCCTTCAGATCGCGAGCCTCGACGCTTCCCTCCTGATCCCGGACGGAGAGCCCGAGCTCCGACTCCGGGCCTTCGACGCGGTTGAGGAGGTCGAGACCCGTCACTTCGTAGTCGACGGAGAGCAGCGGCAGCGCCGTCTCCGTGTCGGTGTTCGCAGAGGTGAAGGACCACTCGGTGTGGGTGCTCGTGGAGTATGGCGCCCAGTCGGCCGTCCGCTGGGTGTCGAGCACGAATCGGTACGAGGCCTCGGCCGCCGGGACGTTGAAGCTGCCCCAGCCGCCGTACGGCGACAGCGGGTCGCCGACCGGCGTGCCGTCCGCGTACAGCGTGCCCTTCGCCGTGTCCTGAGTGCCGTCCACGTATCCGTAGTGACCGGGCGTGGAGTCGCTCAGCTCCGGTACCTCGAAGGTGAGTTTGTCGCCGGTGCGCTGCGAGAGACCGTACTCGGCGTCCGTCGCGGGGCGAACGACCTGCCGGAACCAGTTCTCGCTGGGTTCGGTGCCCGGCTTCTCGTACGTGCGCAGGTTGGCCCACAGAGGCTGTCCGGCGTCGTAGTCCGGGTATGCGGTGTGCCAGACGCGAGTGTCGGGGTCCGCGAGGTAGTACTCGGTGCGCTCCTTGCCCACGTACAGATAGTTGCCGGACTCGATCGCGTAGAGCTGCCAGGGGCGGAAGGTGTACGCCCTGTCCCAGCTGATCGCGCCGGCCCGGGCTGCGTGGTAACGGACCTTCTGCTTGGCGAGGTTGGTCTGGTCGAGCTTGTACGTCTGGTCGCCCGAGATCGCCCCGGACTGCGGGAACACCAGGTTGTAGACGTACGGGCTGATCTCCGTGCCGCCCAGCTTCAGCGTGACCTTCCCGGAGCTCTTCAGGAGCGAGGTGAGCTTCTCGCCCTCCTCTCCGGAGACGGTGATCACGGGGATCGTCGCGCTGTCCACAGCGGTGAGCCAGCGACCGGGCGTCTTGCGGTACGCGATGAGATAGCTCGCCCCGGCCGCGGTGGCGTTGGCGAGCGCCTCGTCCGGGCCCCATACCGTCGCGCCGACGCCGACCACGACCGCCTTGCCCTTCACGTCGAGGCCCTCGAAGTCGGCTGCGGTGCCGCCGCCTGCGTCCACCGCCTGGACGGTGTGATCACCAGTGATCTTCACGGGGAAGCCGGTGTAGGTATTGGCGTACTCGGGTTTGAGCGTGTACTGCTCCGGGCTTGTGACGCTTGCCGTCAGCTCCTTCGCGTACAGGCGGAACTTCGCGTAGAAGTCGAAGGTCCCCTTCGTGACCTGCTCGGTCGGCGCGACGTAGATGTGGTCCTTCCACTGGCCCTCGGAGTACGTCAGGCCGAAGCTGCTGCCCGGGCCCTCCCGGTGCCACGCCGTGGTGACGCCCTGGTGCTCGGCGTCGCGTTCCTTCGTCACCGGCTTGATCTCGACCGCCTTACGGGCGTCGAGCGTCACCTCCGTGTCGCCGGTGACCTCGATCTCCGGATCGCCGACGACCGAGCTGCTGATCGGATTGTCGCCGGAGTCCAGCTCGGGGATCCAGGTGGCGAAGGAGTACGTCCCGGCCGGGACCCGCCAGGTCCACGAACCGCCCATGTACCCGTACTCGTTGGGATAGGCGCGGTTCAGCTCCTGCATGGTGTACAGCGCGTACGGTGCGTCGGCGCCGTCGCGGCCCAGGACGTTCACCTTCAGGTCGTACTTCTTCGGCTGCTTCTCGTAGCCGACGCCCGTGGTGACGGTGACGCCGTCGGCTGTCGCGGTGATGTGGCCCGCGTACCGGCCCTGCGCGGCCTTGGCGGGGTCCACGGAGACCGGGACGGTGGCGGTGCCGCCGGCAGGGACCGTCACCTCGGAGGCGCCCAGGCTCAGCGAGTCGTCGGTCAGGGAGCTGCTCAGCTTCACGGTGACCGGCGCGTCCGTGGTGTTGGTGTAGGTGATGTTCTTGCTGCCGATCTCCGTGTCGCCGTCCTCGTACAGCCCGAAGCTCAGCGTGGGCGTCGCGAAGACGTTCTGCGTGGCGGCGCGCACGACGTCGACGCGGCCGTCGCCCTGCTGGAACACGGAGTTGGTGGCATTGGTCTTCGCGGTGCTCGCGAGGGCGGCCTTGAGCTGCTCGTTCGTCCAGTCCGGGTGCGCCTGGGCGACCAGCGCTGCCGCGCCGGCGACATGCGGGGTCGCCATGGACGTACCGCTCGACGACGTGTAGTTGTCGTCGACAGGCGTCCCCATGGTGGTGCCGGAGGCGCGGGCCGCCACGATGCCGACACCCGGCGCGGTGATCTCCGGCTTGACCCCGTAGTCGCCGGTACGCGGACCGCGGCTGGAGAAGTAGGCGAGACTGTCGGTCTTGCTGACCGCTCCCACGGTGAGGGCGGAGTCCGCGATGCCGGGGGTGGCGACGGTCTGCTCGCCCGGGCCCGAGTTGCCCGCCGCGATCACGAAGAGGGCGCCCGTGGAGGCGGACAGCTCGTCGACGGCCTCGCTCAGGGGGTCCGAGGCCGCGTACGCGGTGCCGCCGAGCGACATGGAGATGACATCCGCCCCGGAATGTGCGGCCCACTCCATGCCCGCGATGATCCAGGAGGACTCCCCGGAGCCGGAGTTGTCCAGCACCTTGCCGACCATCAGTTCGGCACCCGGCGCCACGCCCTTGTACTTGCCGCCCGACGCCGCGCCCGACCCCACGATCGTGGACGCCACGTGCGTACCGTGGCCGTGCCCGTCCTGCACCACCTGGTCAGGCACGAAGCTCCGGGACTCGGCGATCTTCCCGGCGAGGTCGGGGTGGCCGGTGTCGACGCCCGTGTCGAGGACGGCGACCTTGACGCCCTTGCCGTCGTAACCAGCCTTCCACAGCTCGGGGGCGCCGATCTGCGGGACGCTGACGTCGAGGGAGACCTTGACTTTGGAGTCCAGCCAGAGCTTGTCGATGCCGTCGCCGAGCTTGGAGTTCTTGACGCCCTCGGCGTCCTTCGCCGATGCCGGGGCGATGTCCGCCCAGAAGTCCTCGGCATCCGCCTTCTTCGCGGAGAGCGCGGCCCCGTCGATCCCCGGCAACGCCAGCGTCTTGCGCGCACCCTCGGGAACCTCGGCCGCCTTGCCGTTCCGATAGGTGGCGATCAGCGGGATCGCCGTGGTCCCCGTCTTCTTGGCGCCCGTATCAGCCTTGTCTGCGTAACCCTGCTTCACCAGCCGCGTGATGTTGAACAGCGCCGGGTCGAGCCGACCCGCCTGCACCAGCGGCAGCGCGTCCACCGGTACGACACTGACCTCGCCGTTCTGCTCGGTCGACACGAACTCGACGGCCTCGCGCCCCTCGCCGCGCTGCACGTCCACGGCGTGCTTCCCGTCCGCGGCGGTGGTGACGGTCACCGTGTCACCGGTGATGAGGGTGACGGTCCGGGCACCGGCCCCCTTCGCCAACGAGGTCCCCGGCGTGGTGGCCGGGGACCTCGGATCGGCTGCTGCCACGGGCGCGATGGCACCCGCGAGCAGTCCGGCGGCCGCCCCCACGGCGGCCCAGAGGATATGGAGTCTTCGCATGTGTCTGCTGCCTCCCCTGATGACACCCGGCTGTCCTGCCGGGAGTTGTGATCAGGGTGGTCGCCGTGAGATCAGGCGCTCAAGGGATCTCTGTGGCCGAGCTGTGCCATGGCCCACTTCGGTCACGGGAGGGACGCAGCGCCGCCCCGGCTGCCGCGGTGCCCGGAGCGCTGAACTCGTCGCCCACGCACATGCGGCCCACAGGCTCCTCCCAGACGACCGGGGGAGCATCCGGCTATGCCTGGCACCCGAAGCGGCCACGTCCGCGTGCTGATCGTCGACGACGAGCACAGTTTGACCGAACTGCTGTCCGTGGCGGTGACGGAGGCGGGGTGGCGGCCCTATCTGGCGGGCGACGGACAGACAGCCCTGAAGACCGCCCGCCGCTGCGCCCCGCACGCCGTCGTGCTGGACGGGATGCTGCCCGACCTGGACGGCGTCCAGGTGCTCAAGCGACTGCGGTACGAGAACCCGAAGCTTCCCGTCCTTATGCTCACGGCGCGCGACGCGCTGGAGCACCGCATCGACGGGCTCACCGCGGGCGCCGACGACTACGTCACGAAGCCCTTCTCCCTGGAGGAGGTCGTGCTGCGGCTGCGCGGGCTGCTGCGGCGGGCCGGTGTCGAGGACGCGAAGGCCGACGACTCCGTCCTGGTCCTCGGGGACCTGGTCCTGACCGAGGAGAGCCGGGAGGTGCACCGCGACGGCACGTCGATCCAGCTGACGGCCAAGGAGTTCGACCTGCTCAGTCTGCTCCTGAGCCACCCGCGCCAGGTGCTGAGCAAGGCCCAGATCCTGGAGTACGTGTGGAGCAGTTCCTTCGACGGCGGCGGGAACCTGGTCGAGGTGTACATCTCCAGCCTGCGCCGCAAGATCGACAAGGGGCGGGCGCCGATGATCCACACGGTGCGCGGGGTGGGGTACGCCATCAGGCCGGTGGGGGACGGGCGATGAACACCCGCGGGCACGCACGCCTGAACGGGCGGTCACTGCGGACGCGGCTGCTGGTCTTCATCAGCATGACCCTTGTCGCAGTGCTCGCCGCTATGGCCCTCACCACGATCCTCGCCCAACGTGCCTATCTGCTCGGCAATCTCGACCAGCGCGTCACCGACACCGCCGAACGCAGCCAGGGCGGAATCCAGCGCCGTCCAGGAGACGAGACGGACCTGGGGTTTCTCGGCGAGCGCGGGCATGCCGTCGGTACGCTCGCCGCCCGGTTCGACGACGAGGGGAACGTCATCGCCGCGGAAGTGGTGACCCAGGACGGCGGCCAGCAGGTACTCACCGCCGGCCAGCGTGCCGCTCTGGACGGCATCAGGACCGACGGCACGCTGCACACCCGCACCGTCCCGGGCCTCGGCACCTACCGCGTCACCGCCATCGGCGGCGACGGCACGTCCGTCCTCGCCGGGCTGCCGATGGACGACGTACAGGACATGATCAGCCGACTGGTCGTGGTCGAGGCCGTGGTGGCCGGCGTCGGCCTCGCCGTCGCGGGCTGCGTGTGCGCCGTGGTGATCCGGCGGCAGTTGCGCCCGCTCGGCCGGGTCGCCGCCACCGCCGTCGAGGTGTCGCGCTTCCGGCTGGACCGCGGCGAGGTGACCGGCCTCACCCGGGTCCCCGAACGCGACACCGACCCCGGAAGCGAGGCCGGACAGGTCGGCGCCGCGCTCAACCGCATGATCGACCACGTCGAGACCTCGCTCGCCCAGCGCCAGCGCAGCGAGGAGGAGATGCGGCGCAGCGAGGAACGGATGCGCCGCTTCCTCGCGGACGCCAGCCATGAACTGCGCACGCCGCTCGCGTCGATCGCCGGATACGCGGAGCTGATGAACCGCGGCACCGAGCGGATCGAGTCCAGCCTCGCCTGGCGCCGGGTCTCCGCCGAGTCGGCCCGTATGACCGGGCTCGTCGAGGACCTGTTGCTGCTGGCCCGGCTCGACGAAGGCCGCCCCCTTCACTCCGGGGAGGTGGACCTCGCGGCGCTGGTCGCCGAGGCCGTGTGGGACGCGCGGGCCGCCGGTGACACTCACCGCTGGGAGCTGGCGCTGCTCATCGACCGTCCGGCGCTCGTCGTCGGCGACGAGGCGCGGCTGCACCAGGTCGTGGCGAACCTCCTGACCAACGCCCGTGTGCACACGCAGCCGGGGACGACCGTCGTCGCTTCGGTGGAGGCTACGGACGCGTGCTGCACCATTCGCGTACGGGACGACGGCCCCGGCATCCCCGCTCAGTTCCTGCCGTCGGTCTTCGAGCGCTTCACGCGCGGCGACGCCTCCCGGTCCCGGACCAGCACCACCGGCAGCGGCGGCAGCGGCAGTACGGGCCTGGGACTGGCCATCGCCGCCGCGATCACGGCGGCGCACGGCGGCCAGATCACCGTGGACAGCGAACCCGGCCGCACGGAGTTCGCGCTCACGCTGCCCCCGGCAGGCGCGGCCCCGGACATGGCGTCGGACGCGGTTTCGGACGCGGCTTCAGGTTCGGCTCAGGTTGGGGCCTCACAGTCGTGACGCACGGCCGTCCGGAAGGGACGTGGCCACGACGAAGGGAGCCAGCGACGATGACCGAGCTCGACACCGGAGAGCCCGCGCAGGCGAAGACCGGCCGAGGCGCGCACGCCAGCCGCCGCAACTTCATGCGCAAGGTCTTCTTCGCGAGCGGCGCCACGGCCGTTGCGACCATGGGCGGCGCCGGGGCCTGGGCCGCGCTCGCCGACGACACCACCGGCACGGCCGACGCCTCGGCGTCCGCCGCTCCGAGCGGCGCTCCCAGTGGCGGTCCGGGCGGCGGCGCCGGCGGCCCCGGCAACCAGTCGATCACCGAGGACTTCTTCGGTCTCACCACCGACGGCAAGAAGATCGACGACCTGTTCACGATCCACTCCACGGGTGTGGCCACCGCTCCTGTGATCGCCGCCGCGAACGCGTTCCTGGCGGGCCTGACCGACGACCAGAAGTCGTCGACGCAGTTCACCGTGCACTCCACCGAGTGGCGGCTGTGGAGCAACGTCGACTCGTACGAGCGCCAGGGCGTCAGCCTCGCCGACCTCTCCGACGACCAGAAGGCGCTCGGCACCGCCCTGCTGAAGTCGGCCCTCAGCGCCGACGGCCTGGAGATCACGGAGAAGATCCGCAAGATCAACCAGGCGGCGGGCGAGGCGATCAATAACACCAACTCGTTCAACGAGAACGCCTATTACTGGACGGTCATGGGCACCCCGTCCGCCACTGAGCCCTGGGGCTTCCAGTTCGACGGCCACCACCTGGTCATCAACTACTTCGTCCTCGGCGACCAGGTCGTCATGAGCCCCTGCTTCTGGGGCTCGGAGCCGACCTCCATGGAGATCGACGGGGAGACCGTGACGGTGTGCCACGAGGAGGTCGTGGCGAGCCTGGCCTTCATCAACTCCCTGACGGAGGCCCAGCAGAAGGTGGCCATCGCGTCCTCGACGAAGTCCAACGAGTCGATGAAGGCAGGAGCCTTCTCTGACAACACCGTTCAGGAGTACGCGGGCATCCGGGGCAACGCACTCACCGGCGCCCAGAAGCTCAAGCTCCTCGCCGTCGCCGAGGCGTTCGTCGGCCGCGCCAAGGCGGACGCCGCCAAGGTGCGCATGTCCGAGATCCGCAAGCACCTGGGCGACACCTACGTCACCTGGGCCGGCGGTATCGAGGACGACTCCGCCTTTTATATCCGGGTGCACAGCCCCGTCGTCTGGATCGAGGTCGACTGCCAGGCACCGGGCCCTCTCGCGGGTGCTTACGGCGCGGCGCAGGGAAGCGGCGCGACGCAGAAGCACGTCCACTCCATCATCCGCACGCCGAACGGCAACGACTACGGAAAGGAGCTCCTTCGACAGCACTATCTGACGTCTCCTCACCACCAGTGATCCACCAGTGATCCACCGGTGAGCTGAGCGAGCTGAACAGGGTTTCCAGTCATCGCGAGGCCGCGCCCGCCGTCACGGGGGTGCGGCCCTCGTGTGCCCGCGGACAGGTGGGCATCGGCGGACAGACGACGCAGCGGTGGACAGACGGCCCTGATGTGTCGGTGCTGCTTGCTGCGCCGGGCGTTTACAACTGTGGCGGCCCTCGCTAACTTCACGAGCAGTGAGATGGGAGCGCTCCCATATTCAGCGGACCGGAACCCGCCCCAAGGAGTGCTCCCATCCCACGCGCACCTTCCTCGCGACCATCGAGTCATCGACAACGAAGGGACGCAGTTGTCATGTCCGCTACAACACTGCGATTACCGCTGTTGCCCCGCCGACACAGAGCCCTCTTCCTCGTCCTCCTGGCCCTGCTCACCACGATCCCGGCCCTGGGACTGGTCCTCACGGCAGGCGGGAAGGCCGAGGCGCACGGCACGCCCATGAAGCCCGGCAGCCGCACCTTCCTGTGCTGGCAGGACGGGCTCACGGACACCGGGGAGATCAAGCCCGTCAACCCGGCGTGCGCGGCAGCCGCCCAGGTGAGCGGCACCACGCCGTTCTACAACTGGTTCTCCGTGCTCCGCTCGGACGGGGGCGGCCGCACCCGCGGCTTCGTCCCCGACGGAGAGCTGTGCAGCGGCGGGAACACGAACTTCACCGGGTTCAACCTGCCGCGCGACGACTGGCCGCTCACGCATCTCACGGCGGGATCGACGGTCGACTTCTCGTACAACGCATGGGCCGCGCACCCGGGTTGGTTCTACGTCTACATCACCAAGGACGGCTTCGACCCGACCCAGCCGCTCACCTGGGACGACATGGAGGAAGAGCCCTTCCTCACGGCCGATCACCCGCCGCTGAACGGCACGCCGGGGACGGTCGAGGCCAACTACTCGTGGACGGGCACGCTGCCCGAGGGCAAGGACGGCCGCCACATCATCTACATGGTGTGGCAGCGCTCGGACAGCCAGGAGACCTTCTACTCCTGCTCCGACGTCGTCTTCGACGGCGGCAACGGTGAGGTGACGGGCATCAAGGACCCGGGCGACACCCCGACCGAGCCGCCGGCCGGCGAGTGCTCCGCCACCCGCCGTACCACCGGCACCTGGTCCGGCGGCTACCAGGCCGAGGTGACCGTCACCAACTCCGGCGACATCCCATTGCTCGGCTGGATGGTGGACTGGACGCTGCCCGACGGGCAGGCGATCGACAGTCTGTGGAACGGCACCGTGACGACCGAGGGCCAGGACGTGATGGTGCACAACGCCGATTGGAACGGGTCCCTGGATCCGGGTGAGAGTACGACGTTCGGCTACGTCGTCACCGGTTCAGGGGATGATCCCGCCACCGATCTGGCCTGCCGGCCAGGGTGACGATCGGTGGGCGGGAGCGGTACACCGGCTCCCGCCCACGTGTCCACGGTCCCGCCTGCTGAGCCTGCAGGCGGGATCACTTCTGTGTGCCCTGCCCGGTCATGACCGTCTCCACGGGTACGCACTCGATCTCGAAGAAACTCAGCTCGCGGGGGTCACAGACGATGACGTCGGGCTTTGGGGTGTTCTGGTCGTCGAACATGACGCACTGCTCGATCACGACCTCGTAAGGCTCGATGCAGGCTGCCTTGAGTGCGTCCGCGATGCCGTCCCGTACATAGTTGTGCCACAGCTTGATCTGCCCCCGGGCCACGATCACTCCGTCCACGAGTTCCCAGTCGAAGGGCAGCTCCAAGTGCTTGACCTGGTCGAAGGTCCAGCCGTCCGCCGGCGGGAACATCCAGGTGTCCTCGGTGGCCCGCTCTCCCCGGGGGTTGATCATCACTGCTCCCATGGGTGCGAGTGTGGACGTGGGTACGCGCCGTGGTCCTGTGTACGACGGTACCGTCACTCGAAGTAAGGGGGCCACGGCTCGCCGTTGACCTGCGTGGGCCGGCCGGCGCCACCTCATGTGCCACTTGGAGTGAAGATCGCGTCGCACCGGTTCATCCGGCGAAGTCTTCTCCGGCCTGCGTCCTAGCGTGCCCGGCATGACGCAACAGGCGACCGATCGCGCGGGTGAAGGCCCAGGCAGGCGACAGTTTTTGACGCTGGCCACAGGGACTGGCGCGGCGGCACTCGGTGGGCTCGCCGGGTGCGCGAGCCACGACGCGGCGAAGCAGGGCCGCCCCACCCGGGAGCCCGTTGGCAAGGTGAGGAGCGAACCCCTCCACAAGCCCGCCCCACCGCGCCCGCTCGACACGAAGGCGGAGAACGCCCGCCGCGGCGACCGGGACTGGCGCGTGACCAAGGCCGGTCCGGCGGGGGCGATCGAGGGGTACGCCGACCGGGTCAGCGTGCTGCCGGGGGAGTCGTTCGGGCTGCATGTGTCCACCACGGCCTCCCGGTTCACGGTCTCGGCGTACCGCATGGGCTGGTACGGCGGGGCCCGCGCCCGGCTGGTGTGGCGCTCCCAGGACCTGCCCGGCAGGCGCCAGCCGGAAGCGGCGTTCGATGCGCGCACCCGCATGGTGCACACCCGGTGGCCGCGCACGACGACGGTGCACACCACCGGCTGGCCGGAAGGCAGCTATCTGCTCCGCCTCGACGCGCACGGTGGGGCGGGCCAGCGTTTCGTACCGCTCACGGTGCGGTCGGCGTCCACCGCGGGACTGACAGTGATCATGAACGCGGTGAGCACCTGGCAGGCGTACAACCGCTGGGGCGGCTACAGCAGCTATCTCGGCGAGTCCGGGAGCTACCAGACGCGTTCGCTGACCGTCACCTTCGACCGGCCCTACCAATACGCCGACGGGGCAGGCCTGTTCCTCGTGTACGAGGCACCGCTGATCGCGCTGGCCGAGCGGATCGGCATCCCGCTCGCCTACACCACCGGCGTCGACGTGGCCCGTGACGAGCACCTCCTGAAGGGCGCGACCACCCTCGTGTCGCTGGGCCACGACGAGTACTGGTCGCCGGAGCAGCGTGCGCATGTGACCGCCGCGCGGGACGCGGGGAGCAACGTGGCGATCCTCGGCGCCAACTGCTGCTTCCGGCGCATCCGGCTGGAGGACACGGAGCTGGGGGCGGACCGCACGGTGGTCTGCTACAAGACCGCCTACGAGCAGGACCCCGGCTTCCAGCAAGGCCGCCCGGCCACGACGGACTTCCGTGCCGGACCCGGTGCCGCGCCGGAGAGCTCCCTCCTGGGCGTGATCTACGACGGCTATCCGGCGGACGCCCCCTATGTGGTCACCCACCCCGGGCACTGGCTGTTCGAGGGGACCGGGGTGAAGGCGGGCGACAGCTTCCCGCACCTGGTCGGCGTCGAGTACGACCGGGTCGACACCGGCTTCCCCACCCCGCGCCCGATCGAGCTCCTGGCGCACTCTCCCCTGGTCTGCGACGGCCGTCGCAGCCACCACAACAGCGCTTACTACACCGTGCCGAGCGGTGCGGGCGTCTTCGCCACGGGCACGATGCGCTGGGTCGAGGCGCTCGACGCACACGGCGACGGCCGCAGCGGCAACCATCATCTCGACGCCCGCGCAGGCGCGTTCACCAGTCGCGTCACCGAAAACATGCTCCGCGTCTTCGCCCAGGGCCCGGCCGGCCGTACCCGCCCGGCGAAGGACAACCTGCGCACGGTGTACGCCTAAGTCTGAGCCGGCCTACGGGCCGGCATCGCCGGGTGGCCGCCATCCAGAAGGCGCCGGGAGAAACGCCGAGGGCCGCTCGGCCGGCATGCAGTCAATTCACAGGCAGTTCATATGTTTCTGCCCCGGTGTCGCACGGGCCCGGGCGTTACTCCCAGGTCTCAACTCGGGAAAGACTGCCGACCAAACCTGTTTTCGATCTTGCCCCTGCCTCGGAAAGTGGACTATACCTGTCGGCGTCCGTATGGCCGTCGACCGGCCGTGGGCGGACCAGGGGGGCGGGGGTGATGGAGACGGTTTCACTGGCACCGAATGCGCTCTCAGCAGTGCCGGCAACCGTGTGTTCCAGTCGGTCCCCGTGCCCCGCACGACCCAGCTCCACCCAACCCCCTTGTCAGGGGCGCACCGAGTACGCCGTCCGACCCGGCCCTGTGGCCGGGGCCCGGGGGTTGCCTCCCGGGAAGTCACAGCACATCATCGCGGTGCCGGGGAGGATCCGGTTCACCGCCTGAGTCCTGGAGAAGGCGAGGACTTGAGCATGGGACCCACTTCCGGCCAGAGCACCCCCGAGAACGCCGGCAGCAACCACGCGGGTGTCGGCCGCCGTGATCTGATCAAGCGGTCCGCGGCGCTGGGCCTGATCGCCGTTCCCACGATGGGCTTCCTCTCCGCGTGTGCCACCGGCGGTGGCGGCGGCGGTGAGAGCAAGCCGAGCAAGGCCCCCGGCAAGACGTCCGCGAAGAACCCGCTGGGGGTGGAGAAGGGCGCTCCGCTGGAGGCATTCATCTTCAAGGGCGGTCTGGGCGACCAGTACGCCAAGGACGCGGAGGCCGACTACAAGAAGACCTACGGCGCCGAGGTCAAGCACACCGGCACCCAGCAGGTCGGCCCGAAGCTCACCCCGCGCTTCGCGGGCGGCAACCCGCCGGACGTCATCGACAACTCCGGCGCCGACCACCTGGACATGAACAAGCTGTCCACGCAGGGCCAGTTGCAGGACCTGAACGCGCTGCTCGAGGCCGCGTCCATCGACGACGCGAGCAAGAAGGTCAAGGACACGATCCACCCGAGCACCATCGAGAAGGGCAAGCACGGCGACGTCTTCGACGTGCTGTACTACGCCTTCACCATCTACGGCACCTGGTACTCCCAGAAGCTCCTCGACGACAAGGGCTGGGAGTACCCCAAGACCCTCGACGAGATGGTCACGCTCTGCGGCGAGATCAAGAAGGAGGGCATCGCGCCCTGGACGTACGCGGGCAAGTATCCGTACTACGTCCACTTCAACCTCTTCGCCCAGATCGCCAAGATCGGCGGCATGGACGGCTGGATCGCCATCGACAACCTCGAGCCGAACGCCTGGACGAGCAACGACGCGGTCAAGCAGGTCGTCGAGCACTACGAGGAGCTCGCGGCCAAGAAGTACTTCCTGGCGGGCAGCCAGGGTCTGACCCACATCCAGTCGCAGACCGCGTGGAACAAGGGCAAGGCCGTTTTCATCCCGAACGGCTCCTGGGTCGAGAACGAGTCCGCGCCGACCACGCCCAAGGACTTCGGCATGGCCGTGGGCGCACTCTTCGACGGCGGCTCCGGCGACAAGATGCCGCACGGCACGCTGCGCGGCGAGCCGAGCGAGCCCTACATCGTGGCGAGCAAGGGCAAGAACCCCGCGGGCGGCATGGAGCTGCTGCGCATCATGCTCTCCAAGAAGCACGCCCAGAACTTCGCCACCAAGGTCAAGTCGCTGACCTGCGTGGTGGGCGCCACCGACGGCATGACGCTCTCGCCGGGCCTCGCCTCCGCGAGCAAGGTCTTCAAGGAGGCCGGCGAGAACCTGATCAGCCTGCAGCTCCAGGAGTGGTACCCGGCGCTGACCGACGAGAAGATCGGCGGCCTCACCAGCGAGCTGCTCACCGGCGACCTGAAGGCCGCCGACTGGATCAAGAAGACCCAGGCCTACTGCGACGCGGTCGCCAAGGACGACTCGGTCAAGAAGTTCAAGCGCACGGCCTGACCGGGTAGGCAGGCAGCACGGCACGCCGAGGGGAAGGGCCCGGGGAGCACCATGCAGCACGGCAAGTACCGATTCATCGTGGGCTTCCTGGCCCTGCCTCTCATCATCTACGCGGTCTTCGTGATCTCGCCGTTCGTCCAGGCGTTCCAGATCTCGATGACCGACTGGTCGGGGCTCGTCGGCACCGCGAAGTTCGTCGGCCTCGACAACTTCCAGAAGCTGTGGAACAGCGACGACTTCTGGAACGCGCTGCGTCACAACCTCTACATGCTGATAGCCGTGCCGATCGTCACGCTGGGGCTCGGCCTGTTCTTCGCCTTCATGCTCAACGTCGGGGGAAAGCGCCGTAAGAACGAAGTGGTGACCGGTGTCGCCGGCTCGAAGTTCTACCGGTTCGTCTTCTTCTTCCCCCAGGTCATCTCAATCACGATCATCGCGGTGATCTGGTTCAACATCTACAACCCCGACCCGCAGGACGGCATGCTCAACTCCCTGCTGGGCGCGGTGGGCCTGGACAGCCTGCAGAACGCCTGGCTGGGCGAGAAGAGCATCGCCCTGCTCTGCATCATGGCGGTGATGATCTGGTCGCACGTCGGCTTCTACGTCGTGCTGTTCTCCGCCGCCATGGCGTCCATCCCGCGGGACATCTACGAGGCCGCGCTGCTGGACGGCGCCAACCGCATGCACACCTTCTTCCGGATCACGCTGCCGCTCCTGTGGGACACGGTGCAGACGGGCTGGGTGTACATGGGCATCATCGCGCTGGACGGCTTCGCCCTGGTGCAGATCATGTCGGTCAACATGGGCGGTCCTGACGGCGCGACGGACGTCATGCCGCTGCGCCTCTACCAGACCGCCTTCCGTGACAGCCAGTTCGGCTACGCATCCGCGATGGGCGTCGCCATGCTCATCGTCACCATGACGTTCGCCATCCTCACCATGCGCTTCGCGCGGCGTGAGCGGATCGAGTTCTAGGGGTACGGGCGCATGACGACCGAAATCGACGGGGTGGCCAAGGACGACGGCGTGGCCGGGGGCGAGGCGACGGCCAGGCCCGGCGTCACCAGGAAGCTCGGCCCGACCGACGGCCGGAGCTCCGAGGGCGGCATCCTGAACGTCTTCTCGCACGGCATGCTCATCGTGTGGGCGCTCATGGTCGGCGTACCGCTGCTGTGGGTGCTGTGGAGCTCGTTCAAGACCAGCAACGGCATCCTCTCCGACCCCTGGGGGCTGCCCACGAGCCTTCACTTCGAGAACTGGTCCAACGCCTGGGACAAGGCGAACATGGGCCAGTACTTCATCAACACCGCGATCGTGGTGGGCGGTTCGCTGATCGGCACCATGGTGCTCGGCTCGATGGCCGCCTACGTCCTGGCCCGTTTCGAGTTCCCGGGCAACAGATTCATTTACTTCCTGTTCGTGGCGGGCATGTCGTTCCCGGTCTTCATGCTGGTGATCCCGCTCTTCTTCGTGCTGCGCGACTTCCCCGGGACGTCCCTGCTGGCCACGTACCAGGGCCTGATCCTGGTCTACATCGCGTACTCGCTGCCGTTCACCGTCTTCTTCATGACGGCCTTCTTCCGCACCCTGCCCACCTCGGTCGCGGAAGCCGCCCTGATCGACGGGGCCTCGCACACCCGGGTGTTCTTCCAGGTGATGCTGCCGATGGCCAAGCCCGGCCTGATCAGCATCGGGATCTTCAACTTCCTGGGCCAGTGGAACCAGTACCTGCTGCCCATGGTCCTCAACCAGCAGGAGGACAAGTACGTCCTCACCCAGGGCCTCGCGATGATCGCGCTCCAGCAGGGCTACGAGAACGACTGGGGCGCCCTCATGGCCGGAATGATGATCGCCATGCTTCCGGTGCTCATCGTCTACTTCATCTTCCAGAGGCAGGTGCAGGCCGGTCTCACGGCAGGCGCGCTGAAGTAGCCTCAGGCCACCATCACCGCCCGGTACCAGGGAGGACGCCCCGTGAACCGGGCTATCGGCACGGCCCTGGACCTGGATCCAAGGGCAGCGATTTCTGTCAAGCTCTTGACTCTGGTAACCCCTTCGGCAGAGCTTGGAGTTCACAACTTGTACGTGGCCCGGTTCACCGCTGCCGTGAACCGGGCCCACGGGCGGCATCGACGCTGCCCGTCCTAGGGCAGGAGTGGATGGGTCGATGGAGACTCCGGGGTCGCAGTCGTCGCTGCACCGGGCCAATCTCGAGCGGGTCGTGCGCGCCGTGCGGCTGGCCGGAGCCCTCACGCAGGCCGAGATCGCGAGGACGACGGGTCTGTCCGCGGCGACCGTCTCCAACATCGTGCGGGAGCTCAAGGACGGTGGAACGGTCGAGGTCACGCCCACCTCTGCCGGTGGCCGGCGGGCCCGCAGCGTGTCCCTGAGCGGGGATGCCGGCATCGTCATCGGCGTGGACTTCGGGCACGCGCATTTGCGGGTCGCGATCGGGAACCTCGCCCACCAGGTGCTCGCCGAGGAGTCCGAGCCGCTGGACGTGGACGCCTCCTCCGCACAAGGCTTCGACCGGGCGGAAGAGCTGGTCAACCGGCTGATCGCGGCCATAGGGGTGGACCGCTCCAAGATCGCCGGGGTGGGCCTCGGCGTGCCCGGCCCGATCGACGTGGAGTCGGGCACCCTGGGTTCCACCGCCATCCTGCCGGGCTGGACCGGAACCAAGCCCGCCGAGGAGCTGCGCGGCCGGCTCGGCGTCCCCGTGCACGTGGACAACGACGCCAACCTGGGCGCCCTGGGCGAGCTGGTCTGGGGCAGCGGCAGAGGCGTGCGTGATCTCGCTTACATCAAGGTCGCCAGCGGTGTCGGTGCCGGCCTGGTGATCAACGGCAAGATCTACCGGGGGCCCGGCGGCACGGCGGGTGAGATCGGACACATCACACTCGACGAAGCCGGCCCCGTCTGCCGTTGCGGGAACCGGGGCTGCCTGGAGACCTTCGCGGCCGCGCGCTACGTGCTCCCGCTGCTCCAGTCCAGTCACGGCACCGACCTGACCATGGAAGGCGTCGTGAGACTGGCGCGAGAGGGTGACCCGGGCTGCCGCCGCGTGATCGCCGACGTCGGCCGTCACATCGGCTCCGGGGTGGCCAATCTCTGCAACCTGCTCAACCCGAGCCGCGTGGTCCTCGGCGGCGACCTCGCCGAGGCCGGAGAACTGCTGCTGGGGCCCGTCAGAGAGTCCGTCAGCCGCTACGCCATCCCCAGCGCCGCGCGCCAACTCTCCGTGCTTCCCGGGGCACTTGGGGGCCGCGCCGAAGTACTCGGGGCGCTCGCGCTCGCCCTCAGCGAGATGGGTGATTCGACCCTTTTGGATGATGCGCTGCCTGCCGCCACCCCTGCCTTCACCTAAAGAACGAATTCAGCCGTTGCCATCTCGTTAAGGATTTACTTCTTGACGTCGCACGTGCGGCCGAGTTGACTTCCAGCCACCTCGGCCGCAGCGTTGCGGCCCTGTCAGGGAGGCACCCCACACATGAACGCAACGATGCGTAGAGTCGTGATCGGCACCGCCGCGGTTTCCATGGCGCTGTCGCTCGCCGCCTGCGGCAAGGCCGGCGACAAGAAGGACGACAACGACTCGAGCAGCAGCTCCGCCGGTGGTAGCAAGACCATAGGCCTGCTGCTTCCTGACAGCGTGACCGCGCGCTACGAGAAGTTCGACAAGCCGTACTTCGAGGACAAGGTCAGCTCGCTGTGTGCCGACTGCAAGGTCGAGTACGCGAACGCCGCCGGTGACGCCGCCAAGCAGGCCCAGCAGGTCAGCAGCATGGTCACCAAGGGCGTCAAGGTCATCGTGGTCTCGGCCCAGGACTCCGCCGCCATCAAGTCCTCCATCCAGGCCGCCGTGAACAAGGGCATCAAGGTCGTCGCGTACGACCGCCTCGCCCAGGGACCGGTCTCCGCCTACGTCTCCTTCGACAACGTCAAGGTCGGCGAGCTCCAGGGTCAGGCCCTGCTCGACGCCCTCGGCTCCAAGGCGACCACCAAGTCCAAGGTCGTCATGGTCAACGGTGACGACGCCGACCCGAACGCCGGCCAGTTCAAGCAGGGCGCGCACAAGGTCCTGGACGGCAAGGTCGACATCGCCTACGAGCAGTCCGGTCTGTGGAAGGACACGGTCGCCGCGCAGAAGATGAAGGCGGCCATCACCCAGCTCGGTGCGAAGAAGATCGCGGGTGTCTACTCCGCCAACGACGGCATGGCCGGCGGTATCGCCACCACGCTCAAGGGCGCCGGCATCAGCGGCATCCCGCTGACCGGTCAGGACGCGGAGCTCGCGGGTATCCAGCGCATCGTCGCCGGCACCCAGTCGTCCACCGTCTACAAGGCGTTCAAGCCTGAGGCCGAGGCCGCCGCCCAGATCGCCGTCAACCTGGCCGAGGGCAAGAGCATCTCGTCGCTCGCCACCACCACGCAGACCAGCGGCTCCGGCGACAAGGTGCCCTCGCAGCTGCTGACCCCGGTGTCGGTCACCAAGGACAACATCAAGGACACCGTGGTCAAGGACGGTCTGTACACCGTCGCGCAGATCTGCACCTCGGACTACGCGGCGGCCTGCAAGACCGCCGGCCTGCAGTAATCCGCACCGGTCCCATGTGCCCGGGTGATCGCATGACGACACCCGGGCTACGACCGCCGCTCGGCGGCGGTCCCGCGTAACCCTCCGACGCCCGCTTCGGCCTACAAACCCCGCTGCCGGGGCGGGCGTCGGACGGAACCGCTGCCGTACGCGGCGGATTCGCGCATTCATTTTGTAAACCTTGTGCGTGCACCCGAGGAACCCCGAGGTACCGCGCACACCCCTCCGCGCCTGATCAACAAGCGCGGCATCCCCGCCGGTCAGGCGGCGAAGGAGATGGTTCACGTGTCCGCTACGCCCGTGCTGGCGTTGCGCGGAGTCTCCAAGCGATTCGGTGCGGTGCAGGCACTCACCGACGTCGATCTGGAGGTCCACGCCGGAGAAGTGGTCGCCCTGGTGGGCGACAACGGCGCAGGAAAGTCGACCCTGGTCAAGACGATCGCGGGTGTGCACCCCATCGATGAGGGCGTCATCGAGTGGGAGGGCAACCCGGTCAGCATCAACAAGCCGCACGACGCCCAGGGACTCGGCGTCGCGACGGTCTACCAGGACCTCGCGCTCTGCGACAACCTCGACGTGGTCGGCAACCTCTTCCTCGGTCGCGAGCTGCTGCACCGCGGTGTCATCGACGAGGTGACGATGGAGAAGCAGGCGCGCGAGCTGCTCAGCACGCTCTCCATCCGGATCCCGAGCGTGCGCATCCCGATCGCCAGCCTCTCCGGCGGTCAGCGTCAGGTCGTGGCCATCGCCCGCGCCCTGATCGGTGACCCGAAGGTCGTCATCCTGGACGAGCCGACCGCCGCCCTCGGCGTCGAGCAGACCGCACAGGTCCTCGACCTGGTCGAGCGGCTGCGTGAGCGCAACCTCGGCGTCATCCTCATCAGCCACAACATGGCCGACGTCAAGGCGGTCGCCGACACCGTCGCCGTGCTGCGCCTGGGCAAGAACAACGGCTCCTTCCCCGTGAAGAGCACCAGCCACGAAGAGATCATCGCCGCGATCACGGGCGCCACGGACAACGCCGTGACCCGTCGTGCGGAGCGTCGCACCACGGAGGCGGCAAAGTGAGCGAGACGTCCAAGACCGAGAAGACCGCGAAGGCCGAGCCGGCCGGGGCGACGGCCACGGCCGCGCCCGCCGACGACCCCACGGCCGCGCCCGTCGCCGCCGTCGTCGACCCGCGTCTGCTGGTCCGCGAAGAGGGCTTCAAGGGCTATATAACGGAGTTCAAGCGCAAGGTGAAGGGCGGCGAACTGGGTTCGCTGCCGGTCTTCGTCGGCCTGATCATCATCTGGACCATCTTCCAGGTGAAGAACAGCCTGTTCCTCAGCGCGGACAACCTGTCCAACATCAGCTACTTCCTCTCGGCCACCGGCATGCTCGCCATCGGCCTGGTGTTCGTGCTGCTGCTCGGCGAGATCGACCTCTCCGTCGGCTCGGTCAGCGGTCTGGCGTCCACGGTGTTCGCCGTGTTCGCGGTCAACCACGGGATGAACCAGTGGCTGGCCCTGATCCTCACGATCATCACGGGCGTCCTCATCGGCGCGCTGCACGGCTGGTTCTTCGCGAAGATCGGCGTCCCGGCGTTCGTGGTCACCCTGGCCGGCTTCCTCGGCTGGAACGGTCTGATGCTGTGGCTGCTGGGCGACAGCGGCACCATCAACATCCCGGCCGACAGCGGTCCGGTGCACGTGCTCGGCCAGAGCTCCTTCTTCATGGACCAGGACATCATCGGCGCGTACCTGCTGGCCGGTCTCGCTGTCGTGCTGTCGGCCGTGGGCTCCTTCAACGAGCAGCGCCGCCGCCGCGCGGCCGGTGTGCCGTTCCGGCCCACCAGCGAGATCCTGATGCGCGTCGGTGCCCTCGCGGTCGCGGCCTTCGCCGCCGCGGCCGTGCTGAACAGCGCCGCCGGTGTCTCCAACGCCCTGGTGATCTTCCTCGCCGCGCTGGTGATCGTCGACTTCGTGCTGCGTCGTACGACCTACGGCCGCAAGGTCTTCGCGGTCGGCGGCGGCATCGAGGCGGCCCGTCGTGCCGGTATCAACGTGCCGATGGTCCGGATCACCGTGTTCGCCATCTCGGGCGGCTTCGCGGCGATCGGCGGTATGTTCTTCGCCGGCCAGACCGCGAGCGCGACGCTGAACGCCGGTGGCGGCAACACGCTGATGCTCGCCATCGCGGCGGCCGTCATCGGTGGTACGAGCCTCTTCGGTGGCCGTGGTTCGGTGTGGTCGGCACTGCTCGGCATGCTGGTGATCCAGTCGATCCAGACGGGTCTGGACCTGCTGAACATGAACACGTCGATCCAGTACATGATCACCGGTGCGGTGCTGCTGGGCGCCGTGGTCATCGACTCCGTGTCCCGGAGGAGCCAGAAGGCGGCCGGCCGCGCCTAGTCTCTTTTGAAAGCTCCTGTGCCCGGCACCACATGTGGTGCCGGGCACAGTCGCGCCATAGGAGCGGCCCAGGTCGGGTACGGCCGTCCGGGTGACGGACGACACGCAACCCGGACACGTGCCGCTCAGGCGCAACATTAGACTCGACAGGCCTGCCAAGGCTCGAACAGCTCTACTGCAAGGAGGCACGGGTGCCGCTGCTGAACCGCATCACGGGACCGCGCGATCTGGACCGGCTCAGCCTGGAGGAGCTGGACCAGCTGGCCGAGGAGATCCGGACCTTCCTCGTCGACGCGGTCGCCAAGACCGGCGGCCATCTCGGCCCCAACCTGGGTGTGGTAGAGCTCACCATCGCCTTGCATCGGGTCTTCGAATCGCCGAAGGACAAGGTGCTGTTCGACACAGGCCACCAGAGCTATGTGCACAAACTGCTCACCGGCCGCCAGGACTTCTCCGGGCTGCGCACCAAGGGCGGCCTGTCCGGCTACCCGTCGCGCGCCGAGTCCGAGCACGACGTCATCGAGAACTCGCACGCCTCCACCGTCCTCGGCTGGGCCGACGGCCTGGCGAAGGCCAACGAGGTACTCGGCAGGGACGACCACGTCGTCGCCGTGATCGGTGACGGCGCCCTGACGGGCGGCATGGCCTGGGAGGCGCTGAACAACATCGCGGACGCCAAGGACCGTCCGCTCGTCATCGTCGTCAACGACAACGAGCGCTCCTACGCCCCCACCATCGGCGGCCTCGCCAACCACCTCGCGACGCTGCGCACCACCGACGGCTACGAGCGGTTCCTGGCCCGCACCCGCGATCTCCTCGAGCGCACCCCGGTCGTCGGCCGGCCGCTCTACGACACGCTGCACGGTGCGAAGAAGGGCCTGAAGGACTTCATCGCGCCGCAGGGCATGTTCGAGGACCTGGGCCTGAAGTACGTCGGCCCGATCGACGGCCACGACATCGCGGCGCTGGAGTCGGCGCTGTCGCGCGCCAAGCGCTTCGGCGGCCCGGTCATCGTGCACTGCCTCACCGAGAAGGGCCGCGGCTACAAGCCCGCCGAGCAGGACGAGGCGGACCGGTTCCACGGCATCAGCCCGATCCACCCGGACACAGGTCTCCCGATCTCCGAGGCCGGCCTCGACTGGACGTCCGTCTTCGGCGAGGAGATGGTCAAGCTCGGCCGTGAGCGCGAGGACATCGTCGCCATCACCGCCGCCATGCTGCAGCCGGTCGGCCTGAAGAAGTTCGCCGAGGAATTCCCTGACCGCGTCTACGACGTCGGCATCGCCGAGCAGCACGGCGCCGTCTCGGCCGCGGGCCTGGCCACCGGCGGCCTGCACCCCGTCTTCGCGGTGTACGCCACCTTCCTCAACCGCGCCTTCGACCAGGTGCTGATGGACGTGGCCCTGCACAAGTGCGGAGTCACCTTCGTTCTGGACCGGGCCGGCATCACGGGCACCGACGGCGCCTCGCACAACGGCATGTGGGACATGTCGATCCTGCAGTGCGTGCCGGGCCTCAGGATCGCGGCCCCGCGCGACGCCGACCAGGTGCGCCTCCAACTGCGCGAGGCCGTCGAGATCGACGACGCACCGACCGTCGTGCGCTACTCGAAGGGCGCCGTCGGCCCCGCCGTACAGGCCGCGCGCAAGGTCGGCGGCATGGACGTCCTGCGCGAGGCCGGAGTGGACCGGCCGGACGTGCTCCTGGTCTCTGTCGGCGCGCTCGCCCCGATGTGCCTGGAGATCGCCGGCCTCCTCGACAAGCAGGGCATCTCCACGACCGTCGTCGACCCGCGCTGGGTCAAGCCGGTCGACGAGGCGCTGCCGCCGCTGGCCGAGCAGCACCGCGTCGTGGTGACGGTGGAGGACAACTCGCGCGCGGGCGGTGTCGGTTCGGCGATCGCGCAGGCCCTGCGCGACGCGGGCGTCGACCTGCCGCTGCGCGACTTCGGCGTCCCGCCGCGCTTTCTCGACCACGCCTCGCGCAAGGAGGTCCTGGCCGAGATCGGACTGACCGCCCCGGACATCGCCCGCCAGGTCACGGGCCTGGTCGCGAAGCTCGACGGCCCGTCATCGCAGTCCCAGCTCCGTGCGGCCGACGGCGCGCCCGCGGCGCGCACCGCCGCCGACGGGGTGGACCCGGTGGAGCCGGTGCGGGACTGATCCGTCCGCGGCTCGGCCGGCACGACGGTGGGGGCCGCTCAGCCGATCCCTTGGGCCGGTTCCGCACCCTGCACGGGTGGCGGGACCGGCCCATTCGCATGAAACCGGGCACAACGTGGCATATGGACCGTACCCGCTCTCGACCGAGTCGAGGCGACAAGCGTGGGAGGTCCAGTCTTGTACAGCGCTCTCTTCCGGACGAAGAGTGTCGAGCAGTCGATCCGGGACACGACAGAGCCGGAGCATGCGCTCAAGAAGTCCTTGTCCGCGCTTGATCTCACCGTCTTCGGTGTCGGTGTCATCATCGGCACCGGCATCTTCGTGCTCACCGGCCAGGTGGCCAAGCAGAACGCCGGTCCCGCCACCGCGCTCGCCTTCGTCGTCGCAGGCGTCGTCTGCGCCCTGGCGGCCCTGTGCTACGCGGAGTTCGCCTCGACCGTGCCGGTGGCCGGATCCGCCTACACCTTCTCCTACGCCGCGCTCGGGGAGCTGCCCGCCTGGACCATCGGCTGGGACCTGGTGCTGGAGTTCGCCCTCGGCACCGCCGTGGTCGCCGTCGGCTGGTCCGGCTACATCCGCTCGCTCCTCGACAACGCGGGCTGGCACCTGCCCGACGCGCTGGCCGGGCCCGACGTCGCCCAGGGCGTCGGCTTCGACATCCTCGCCTTCGCGCTGGTGCTCGTACTGACGGGCATCCTCGTCCTCGGCATGAAACTGTCCGCCCGCGTCACCACGGTCGTCGTCGCCGTCAAGGTGGTCGTCGTGCTGATCGTCATCATCGCGGGCGCCTTCTTCATCAAGGCCGAGAACTTCTCGCCCTTCATCCCCGAATCCCAGAAGATCCCGGCGGGCCAGAGTCTCAAGGCGCCGCTCATCCAGCTCATGTTCGGGTACCAGCCCACCAGCTTCGGGGTGATGGGCATCTTCACGGCGGCCTCGGTCGTCTTCTTCGCCTTCATCGGCTTCGACATCGTGGCCACCGCCGCCGAGGAGACCAGGAACCCGCAGCGCGACATGCCGCGCGGCATCCTGGGCTCCCTCTTCATCTGCACCTTGCTCTACGTCCTCGTGTCGATCGTCGTCACGGGCATGCAGCACTACAGCAAGCTGTCCGTGAACGCCCCGCTCGCCGACGCCTTCAAGGCCACCGGGCACCCCTTCTACGCGGGCATCATCAGCTTCGGCGCCGCCGTCGGCCTCACCACCGTGTGCATGATCCTGCTGCTCGGCCAGACCCGCGTCTTCTTCGCGATGAGCCGCGACGGGCTGCTGCCCCGGTTCTTCTCGCACGTCCACCCCAAGTACAAGACGCCGCACCGGCCGACCATCCTGCTCGGCGTACTCATCGCGATCCTGGCCGGCTTCACGAGCCTCAGCGAACTCGCCGAGCTGGTGAACATCGGCACGCTCTTCGCGTTCGTCGTCGTCGCGATCAGCGTCATCATCCTCCGCCGCACCCGCCCCGATCTGCACCGTGCCTTCCGCACCCCCTGGGTGCCGGTGGTGCCCGCCATCTCGGTGGCGGCGTCGCTGTGGCTGATGCTGAACCTCCCGGCCGAGACCTGGCTGCGATTCGCCATCTGGATGGTGATCGGGTTCGTCGTCTACTTCCTGTACGGGCGCACGCACAGTGAGCTGGTCAAGCGACGCAAGTAGGCGCCGAGGTCCGTGGTCGCCAGCCATCCGGACCCGTATGTCCTGCTTCGGTAGAGAGTGCGGGGCCGGATAGCGTGCCCGTATGCTCGCCGAGCCCACCGCATCGCCACGTTCCGTAATCGAACCGCGGTTGCCGCCGCGGCCCCGGACGCCTCAGACGCGGCGGGCGCCGCAGCCGCCGCGTCCGCCGGCACCGCGCACGGAGCTGCCGGGCTGCTCCCGGTACCGGTACTGGGCACGCCTGCTCCCCGCCCTCGCCGCGCTGGCGTTCATCACCCACGTACCGGCGTTCCTGCGCCCGCTGTGGAACCCGGACGAGGGCTATCTGGCCGTGCAGGCACGGATGCTGGCCCACGGGGGAGAGCTGTACGAGACGGTCGTCGACCGCAAACCGCCTCTGGTGCCCTGGCTGTACGCGGGCGCGTTCGCGCTGTTCGGCGACGCGTCGCTCACCTCCGTACGGATCCTGGCGGTCCTCGCCCAACTACTGACCGCCGTCCTGCTGGCATCCCTGGCCCGGCGCCGCTGGGGCGACGGCGCGGGCCGCACCGCCGGATTCCTGTACCTGTCGGCCGCCATCGGCCTCAACCCCGAGGACGCCCAGGCCGCCACCTTCGAGATCTTCATGCTGGCGCCCACGGCCGCGGCCATGTGGTGCGCCGACCGCCGTCGCTGGGGCGCCGCGGGCGCCGCCGTGGCCTGCGCGTTCCTGACCAAGCAGACCGGCGGGGCGGTACTGGTGCCGGTGGTGTGGCTGCTGTGGCGGTCCGGCCCACCGCGAAGCGGCCTGCTGCGGTTCGCGGTGGGACTGGTGGCGCCGGTACTGGCGGCGGCCGCGGTCACCGATCCGTCCGGTTTCCTGTTCTGGACGGTCACCGGCTCCGGCACGTACGCCTCCTTCACCGGATCCGAACTCCACGTACTGGCGCGCGGGCTGGTCAACACGGCGATTGTGGCCGTCGCCTGCGCGGGGCTGATCCCCCCGGTCGTACGCGTCCTGCGCATCGCCAGGACCGGATCGAGGGACCTGTGGCTGTGGCTCGGCTCCTCGGCCGCCGCGGTCCTCGTGGGCTTCCACTTCTTCGGCCACTACTACCTTCAAGTCATCCCGCCCATGGCGCTGTTGGCCACCGCCGCACTGCAGATCCTGCCCCGCGACCGCCTGGCCACGGCCGTGCTCACCTCGGCCTGCACGTGCACGCTGTTCCTCGCGTGGGGAGTCCTGGCGCCGCGCCCCGAACTGACGCACGCGCAGCGCGTCGCGGCCGCGGTGGCGCACCGCACGGCACCCGGCGACCGGGTCCTCGTCTGGGGCATACACCCGGAGACCTACTGGCTCGCCGACCGCACCCCGGCCACCCGCTATCTGACAGCGGGCCTGCTCACGAACTACAGCGGAGGCCGCAACGGGCCCCAGGTGGGGGAGAAGTACGCGGTCGCGGGCGCATGGCCCGTCTTCCGCCAGGAGATGAGGAGACACGCCCCGGCACTGATCGTCGACGACTCACGCGGAAAGCCGTACGCCCCGGACCGGGTGCCGTCGCTCGAACATCTGCTGGCGGCCGGATACGAGGCGGTGGGGACGGTGGACGGGGCGGTGCTGTATGCGCGGGTGGTGTGAGGGGGCGTGGGGTGCCGTCGTGAGGCCCTCGCCGCTCGTGCTGGGAGCCGCCGTCAGCCGTCACCCAGGACCGTCCGCGGCCCGGCCACCTCGGCCCCCAACTCACCGACCCGACGCCTGAGTTCACCGTCCGCCGTGACGACCAGACAGGGCAGGCCCTGCGCCTCGGCCGCCAGCTCCACGATGCGGTCGTCGCCGCTGCGGGGTGCCGCATCGACGCGCACACCGGGCACGGATTCCACTCCACGGGCCGCGCCCTCCACCACGAGCACGATGCCCAGGGGGCCGGGCCGGCCCGGCAACCCGTCGACGGCGTACCGCACGAGCCGGTCCCTGAGCCGCTCCGCGGCCCCGCGCCGGTCGCGCCACCAGCCGTCGGGGACGGAGCCGACGACGTTGGCGGCGTCGATGATCACGAGTGGCGTCATGGCTCCCACCTCTCTGTCATTGAATCAAACACTATGATAAGAAAAATCGGGATCCGTGCCTCGAGGCCGGACCACAACTTCGTGGGAGGGTGACACACCGTCATGCGGATGAAGTCCGCGCGCTCGGAGGGGGGACGAGGGCAGCGCCGGCAGGAGCTCTCGGACGTACCTGGCAAGCGGCGAGAGCTCGTCGGTACCGACTCGGGCCGCTGGCTGCTGCTGGGGAAGGACGGCAGGCTGACCGCCTACGTACCGGTCAAGGACGGCATCCTGCGCTGGACGCAGACCCGGGTCGGCGGTGCGGATTGGAGCGGGCCCGAACTGTTCCCGGCCCCCAAGGTGCGCTTCGTCTCGCTGGCACAGGGGGCGGACGGATACGTCCATGTCCTCGGGCGCCGTACCCGTCGACGGGCCGATGGGACGCCCCTCGTCGACATCGTGCACGCCATCCAGTACCAGACCGGGCGTCCGCTCTCGGAGTGGCGAAGCCTCGGGAACCCGTTCAAGGACCCCGAAGCCGCGAACAAGTTCGGCCGCCCGGCCGGGGCCGTCGACGCCTCCGGCACGGTCCATGTCTTCGTGCGGAACGGCGACGGCAGCGTCCACATGCGCCGCGAGGGCCCGAGCGGCAAATGGGAGCCGTGGCAGAACCTCGGCGGAGACCACGCGTTTCACGGTCTCGCGCCCGCGGTCACCGCCTCGGGCCGGATCGAGTTGCTCGCCCCCGGCCGCAGGGGTGCGCTGCACTGGTACCAGACCGAGGCCCGTGGGCAGTTGCTTCGTGGCCAGGACATTCAACAGGCGCCCGTGGCCGGCTCCGTCGTCGGTTTGGAGACGGCGCAGGAACGCGTGTCGTACTACTGGTCCGACCCCGGGGGCGGCATCCTCGTACAGCGCCCCGGCGCCTGGCCGACTCCGCTCGGCAGTACCACGGACGACACCCAGATCGCGGCTGTACGCACGTTCATCGACGGCTACGACTGCACGGTACTGGCGCATCGGTCGGCCACCGGCTCCGTCATGCTCTCCGCCTTCGTCACCGAGTCCGAGGCGGGCGGCGTGTGGTGGGCGGACACCGGCCGGCGCTGCGAGGGCGGCCCGGGCCTCGCACTCGACGGGTACGGCAGGGTGACGCTCGCCGCGATCGACGACCGTGGCGAACTGTGGGTGGCCCATCAGACGGACGCCCCCGGGCTCTCGCTCGGCGACTGGTACCGCATCTGACCCTCCGGGCCGTATGTGTGCCGATGATCCGGTCCGGCCGTGAACCGTCCGTCCGGCGCGTGCGCGGGCCCTCGTAAGGGCCCGCGCAGCGATCATTCCGAAGCCCCGTGCGCGGGCGACTTCTTGGCCGACTCCGGGATCTCCGTGCCGGTGCGGATCGCCTTCCACAGGCGCGAAGCCTGCGGTTCGGCGGCCACCACGCGGTTCGGGTCCGCGGTGTCGTACTTCACGGGCAGCATGATCGTCTCCATGGTGGCGGGGTCGACGCCCTTCATGCTGCGCGCGAACTCGGCGAGGGACGTCAGGGAGGCCAGGTCGGAGTCGGTGGTGAGCGACTCGGTCAGCTTGTCGGCGATCTTGTACGCCTTCGTGGGGCTGCCCAGCAGGTCCTGCTTCTTGATTTCGGAGAGCAGAGCGAGCATGAACTGCTGCTGGAGGCCTATGCGTCCGAGGTCGCTGCCGTCCCCGATGCCGTGCCGAGTGCGCACGAAAGCGAGCGACTCGGTGCCGTTCAGCTTGTGGGTGCCCGCCTCCAGGTCCAGCCCGCTGGACTTGTCGTGGATGGCCTGGTCGATGGTGACCGTCACGCCGCCGATGGCGTCGACCAGCCCCTTGAAGCCGGCGAAGTCGATCTCCACGAAGTGGTCCATACGTACCCCGGACATCTGCTCCACGGTCTTGACCACACAGGCCGGACCGGCAAGGGAGTACACGGAGTTGAACATCACGCGCTTCGCCGACGGGAGTGTCGAACCGTCCGACTTGGTGCACTCGGGGCGCGTGACCAGCGTGTCCCGGGGGATGCTGATGGCGGTGGCCTGGGTGCGGCCCTCGGGTATGTGCATCACCAGAGCCGTGTCCGAGCGGGCTCCCGAGACCTTGCCCGTGCCAAGCGAGGCGTTGGCCCCGGAGCGTGAGTCGGAGCCCAGGACCAGAATGTTCTGGCCCGACGTGGGGAGCTTTTCGGGGCGGTCGTCACCGATCGCCTTGTCCAGGTCGACACCGTCGATGTTGCCGTCCAGGCTGCTGTAGAGCCAGTAGCCGGTGCCGCCTGCAGCCAGTAGCACGATCAGCAGCGTCCACAGGATGATCCGGCGGACGCGCTGTCCACGGGTACGTCCGGGGCGCTCCGGACGGCCTCGACGCCCGTGCGAGCGCGGTCGGCTGTGCGTGGCGGTGGCATGACTCATGTGTTCGCAATCCTCCGGGACGCGGCCGTTTGGTCGTCGCACGCGGGAACGGCGGCAGTTCCGTGGGGGGATCGCCGAGGGCAGGGCCTGTTCGTGCGGGCCGGCGCGGGGTGGGGTCGACGCGCGTCAGGACGCCGTCGCGGGCGTACGGACGTGCGAAGATCGGCCGGACATCGAAGCACTATAAACAGAATTCGCGGCGCTATCACCCCTCCGTCGCGCCCAGTTCAACTCGCACGTCCACAGCTGGGCCTTGTTCTCGCGGACGCCCCGAACGACGGGAAAGTTGTACGTGGCTCTGCGTGTCTCTTGTCACAGGTCGGCGAAGTGCGGTCTCTTCCACAGTCCTGCGTGATATTGCAGGCAAGTTGCCCGGGAAGGTCCGATTCGCGGCGGCAAAGTCGGGCGATTTTGCAACCTTCATGCCTGTTTAGTTATGTGCTTGACGCATCTTTCATGAAAGAGCAAAGATCCTTCGCGCCGGTTCCCATGCGAACGATCGCGGAACATGGCGTGAAGTACAGGTGAAGACTTTGAGGTGGCGAGCCTCGGTCGGGTTGAGGCTGAGGGGTCGATGAGAAAGCTGTCCTTGAGGGCCGTGCAGAAGCTCACGTGCAAGAAGCGTGATGCCTGGTGGACGGTCCTCCTGGTCGACCCGGTGGCGACCCGCCTGCTGTGCTGGCTGGCCAGATTCCGGTTCGTCACGCCCAACGGCGTCACCTGGGCCGCGCTGTTCGTGGGGCTCGGCTCCGCCGGGCTCTTTCTGCGCGGCGACCGCACCTCACTGATCATCGGCGCCGCGCTCTACCACGTGAGCTTCATCCTCGACTGCATCGACGGCAAGCTCGCCCGGCTCAAGGGCAACGGCTCGGTCTTCGGCGGCTGGCTCGACTACGTCTTCGACCGCATCCGCGTGCTCTTCTGCGCGCTCGCTCTGATGGGCGGCCAGTACCTGCGCACGCAGGAGGCGTACTACCTGCTGGCCGCGCTCGTCGTGGTCTTCCTCGACATGCTGCGCTACGTCGACGCCCTCCAGATCTACAAGATGCGCATGTCGATGCGTACGAAGATCGAGAAGGTCACCGCCGAGCGCAAGGCCGCCGAGGCGCAGGCACGGCAGCACCAACTGTCGGCGGAGGCCGGCACCGCCGGCGGGACCGAGCCCACGGTCGTCTTCATGGAGGATCTGCTGCGGGAGAATCCCGGTGTCGAGGCCGAGGTCCTCAAGCAGCACGCGGACGCGGGCGATGTCGTCGACCTCCACGCACAGTTCCGCGGCCGCTTCCCCTGGTACGCCCGCGTGCGGCAGGCCCTCCTGCGCAGCCGGATCCGGCCGCATCTCATCAGCGGCATCGAGTTCCAGATGTTCATCTTCATCGTCGGGCCGCTGATCGGTCAGATCCTGTGGACCACGGCCGTCTCGGCGGTGCTGCTCGGCCTCTTCGAGCTCGTGATCATGTACAAGTTCTGGCTCTCCACCCGGGACTTCACCCGGGTCATGGAGAACCTCGCCCCAGCGGCGTCCACTGTCGGTACCGTGGCCGACCATCTCTACGCCGGGCGTCACCGGGGCGGCTCCGCGGGCCCCGGCGCGCAGCCTCCGCTCACGCTCGAGGAGCGCTTCCCGGCACCTGAGCCGTACGAGGACCCCGGCTTCCAGCCCTATCCGCAGCCCGAGTTCCAGGGCCACGAGGCCTACATACGCCAGCCGGCCGCCGCACAGCACGCGTACGTGCCGCAGGCGTCCACACAGCAGATACCCGTCCAGCGCGTCGACTCGGCCTGGACGGAGGCCGAGGGCCGACTGCGATGAGTGTCCCGCACGACCCCGCTCCGCAGGCGTTTCCCACCTCGTACGCGGCCCCCGCTGCGCAGGCGTCTGCCGCCTCGTACCCGACTTCCGCTCCGTACTCGCCTCCGGTCCGGCACGCCGACCCCTCCGCGTACACGGTCACCGTCGTCGTCGCGGCCTACAACGCGAGCGCCACTTTGGACCGTGCTCTGCGTTCCGCCCTGGGCCAGACACATCGGCGTATCGAGGTCGTCGTCGTCGACGACGCCTCCACGGACGGCACCCTCGCCGTCGCCCAGCAGTACGCGCACCGCGATCCGCGGGTGCGGGTCGTCGCCCGCCCGCAGAACAGCGGTGGCGTGGGCGCCCCCCGCAACAACGGCATCGAGGTGGCTACCGGCCAGTACGTCCTGTTTCTGGACGCCGACGACGAGCTGCCGCTCAAGGCCTGCGAGGTGCTTCTCGCCTCGGCAACCGCCACGGGCGCCGACATCACGGCCGGACGGGCCCTGCGGGTCAATCTCGACAAGGACGAGATCACTGTCTGGCAGCCGCAGCTCTACGGAACGGACCGCACGGTCGTGGGCGGCCTCGCGGCGGCGCCCGAACTCCTCGAGGATCCGATCGCCGCGGCCAAGCTCTACCGGGTCGACTTCCTGCACAACCACGGCATCCGCTTCCCCGAAGGCGTCTTCTTCGAGGACACCTACTTCTCCACGGTGGCGGGCTACTGCGCGCAATCGATCACCCTGCTCTCCGCGCCCGTCTACCGGTGGATCTGGGAGCGCGAGACCGATGCGCCCTCCATCACCAACCGGCGCGCCGAGCTACGCAGCATCCGCGACCGGGTGCTCGTGCACCAGTGGGCGGACGCGTTTCTCGCCCAGAACGGCGCGCACAACCTGATCGCCCACAAGGCCGCCAAGTTCCTCTCGCACGACCTGCGGCTCTACACTCCCGAGCTGCGGTCGGGCGACGACTCCTACCGGCAGGGCTTCGTCCAGTGCGTCGCCCCGTATCTGCGTTCCTTCACACCGGACACGTACGAGCTGTGCGGCCCGATGGAGCGTGTGCGGGCCTTCGGGCTGATGCACGGCCGCGTCGACGTGGCACTGTCCGTCGCCGACTACACCCAGCGACGCAGTGTTCTGAGCTCCGACCTCGTGGAGCGCGACGGCAGGGTCTACTGGTCGGGGTCGCTGCTCGGCCGCCCGCGCGCCGAGGAGTTCCTCGACGTCACCGACCTCGACCTGACCGGCACCAGCCTGTCGGACGCGCGACTGTTCAACCAGGCGACCCGCGCCGAGATCCGGGACGGCGAACTCCACGTCACCGGCTACATCCGCAACCAGTTCGGCAGGGTGGGCCCCAAGGACAAGCTCGACCTCACCGCCGTACTGCGCCGCCGCAGTCCCAAGACCGACCACACGTTCGCGGTCAGCGGCATCGAGGTCGACGACGAGTACATCCGTTACCACACCACCGTCGACCTGGACGAGACCGTCGGACGGGCCGACCGGTCGGCCGTCTGGAACCTCTTCGTCCAGATCCGACACGACGGCCAGCGGGCCACCACCACGGTCTGCGTGCGCGGGCTCGACGTCCATCGAGAGCGCTACCACGGTGACGGCGAGACGTACGAGATCTACGAGACCGTCAGCGGCAATCTCGCGATGCGGCCCGAGACCAGCGAACGGCAGGCCCAGCTGGACCCGCGCGGCACCCCGTGGCTGTGGTGGGCCAAGAGCCAGGCCCCCGAGCCGTTCACTCCGCCGCGCCGCTACGCCGCCGCGGTCGTCGTCCACTGCCACAACGACGAGTACAACCTCTACGAGTTCCTCAACTCCCTCGCTGCACAAGGCGAGTTCACCCGTACCGAAGTGATTTTCGTCGACGACGGGTCGAGCGACTCCACGCCCCGGCAGCTGGCGAACTTCGCCGCGCACTACCCGAACACCAGGGTCGTCACGCAGGTCGCCATGGGGATGCGTGCCGCGTTCGACAACGGACTGCAGTACGTGAGCGCCCCGTACGTCATGTTCGCGCGAGCGCGCGACATCCTCGGCGAGGACAGCGTCGGCCACCTCGTGCGGGCAGCCCGGGACGCGAAGGCCGATGTCGTCGTCGGTGACCAGGACAACTTCCCGGGACCGCGGCGCGGCACCGACGAGCCGTGGAAGCGCTACTTCGGGAAGAAGCCCGACAGCGTCACCCAACTCGACGACGCCCCCTATCTCGTCTTCTCGACCGGTCTGGGCGCCAAGCTGCTGAGCACCCGTCTCGTGCGCGAGCAGCGGCTGCGCTGCGGCGCCGGGCCCGGCTATGAGGACGCCTGGATGACGGTGCCCGCGCTGCTGCACGCGCGCCGGGTCACCACCGCGCCCCGTGCCACCTGCTACGAGCGTGACCAGGAACAGAGCGACTCACTCTTCGACCTGCCGTGGAACGACCCGGTCAAGACGCAGGAACTGATCCGGCTGTCCAACCATCTTCTGAAGCGCACGGGCTCGCTCAACGCACGCACCGTGCGCCTCGCCCAGCGCTTCGTCGTCCGCACCTTCCAGCCGTACCTGCGCAACATCCATCGCATCATGAGCGAGGCGGAGATCGCCGCGATCTTCCCCACGCTGCACAAGGTCTATGCGCAGATACCCGACGACCTGGTACTGCAGTACGCCGTCGTTCCGATGTCCCGGCTGCAGCACCACGCCGTCGGCACCGGCAACTTCGCGCTGTTCTGCGACCCGCACTCCAAGCCCGAGTACCGGCCGTACCTGCACGTCGACGACCAGGGGCTGTACCGGCGACTGACCGGCGACCGGCTGGAGACGTCGCTGCTGCGTGTGGAGCGGCAGAAGGCTGTCCTGGAGACCTTCGAGGCGGACCGCCACGGGATCGCCTTCGAGGGGCTGATGGTCCTGTCCGGTGCCGACATCGCCCACGTCTTCGGCAACCGCATCGAACTCGTCCTGAGCGACGGCCGGTCGGAGCGGGCACTCGCCGTCGAACAGGTCTACCGGCGCGACCGCTGGCGCACACGCAAGGAGCAGGACTGGTTCTCCGGCTGGCGCGCCGTCGCGCGGCCCGAGGACTTCGCGACCCTGAACAACCGGGACCTCACGCTCACCCTGCGCATCCACGACGGCGACGGGTTCCTCGACACCCCCATAGACGCCCGCCAGATGCTGCACCGCTTCAAGGGAGTGCACCGCGCCGGCCGTGCCACGGTGATCCTCACCATCGACGGAGACGAGCGGATCACCGTGCGCCGGGTTGCCGGGCCGGTCCGCCGGGCCACTCACAAACTGCGTCGCTTCCGCAAGGAGTTCCGCGCCGCCCTGCCCGGCAGGCCCGGCTGGCGCACCAGGCTGCTGTACTGGCTCACGCACCCCTGGCTGCACCGCAAGGACATCTGGATCATCGGCGAGCGCGAGGACACCGCCCAGGACAACTCGTACCACCTCTTCAAGTGGATCCGGCAGAACGAGCCCAAGCGCAAGGTGTACTACGCCATCAACGGCGACTCCGCCGACCGCGAGAAGATCGACCACCTCGGCCATGTCATCGACCGCCTGTCGTGGAAGTACCGGGTCCACCTGCTGCACGCCAGGCGACTCGTCAACGCCTACGACCTGGAGGCCTATCTGGGCTTCCCCGGCCTGTCCAAGCGGGCCTTCCTGACCGGGTACGGCGACCTGCTGCGCTACAAGCGCGTGTTCCTGCAGCACGGCGTGGTCTACAACGACGTCGCCCCGTCCATCCACGCCCAGGTCACCAACGTCGACATGGTGCTCACCACGGGCCGCAGCGAGCGCGCCTACTACGCCGAGCACTGCGGCTACGGATACGACCGGGTCGCCGCCACCGGTCTGCCGCGCTTCGACGCGCTGGAAACCGTGCCGGGAATGCGGCGCATCCTCGTCATGCCGACCTGGCGGCGCGACATCGTGGCCCCCTCGTACAACAAGGCGGCCAAGCCGGAGATCCCCTTCGCGGCCTCCGAGTACTACCGCTTCTTCTCGTCGCTGCTGCGCGACGAGCGGCTGCTCAAGGCACTCCAGTACTACAACGTGGAACTGGAGTTCATGCCGCACTACGAGATCCGGCCGTACCTCAAGCACTTCCGCATCGACCACCCGTCCATCACGGTCTCGACGACCGGACGCGACGTGCAGCTGGCGATGCGCGAGTGCTCCATGCTCGTCACCGACTACTCGTCGGTGTTCTTCGACGTCGCATACATGGGCAAGCCGATCGTGTACACGAACTTCGACGACGAGGCGTTCTACAGCAAGCACTACAAGCGCGGTTACTTCGACCTGGCGCGGGACGGCTTCGGCCCGACCTGCGGAACGGTCGACCACGCGGTGGACGAGATCATCGCGTGCATCGAACGCGGCTTCCAGGTCGAGCCGCGGTACCGACGGCGCGCGGATGAGTTCTTCGTACTGCGCGACACCAACAACTGCGAACGCGCTTTCGACGTCATCGACACCATGGACGCCTCCGTCGCGGGTGATCCGGGTCTTCCGTCGGCGCCACTGGTCATGGGGCGTCCGGACCAGCAGCAAGGAGGTGGGTGACCCCGTGCGGCACACGAGGATCTTCCTCGCCGGCGACTCCAGCGTGACGAGCCGGCCGCAGAGCATGGCGCCGATGGTCGGCTGGGGGCAGGTGCTGCACCTGTTCGTCCCGGGCGCCGAAGTGGTCAACGCCGGCCGTGCGGGCTCGAGTTCGCGCAGCTTCCTGGAACGTGGCCGGCTCGCATGGATCCTGGAGAACATCGCTCCCGGCGACCTTCTGCTGGTCTCCTTCGGCCTCATCGACATGAAGCCGGGCGACGGCCGCTTCACCGAGCCCTTCGGCGACTACCAGTGGTTCCTGCGGCAGTACGTGCACGGGGCCCGCGACCGGGGTGCGCACCCGGTGTTCGTGACCAGCCACGAGCGACGGGTCTTCGACGACCACGGAAACATGCGCAGACCGCTCGGCCTGTATCCGACGGCCATGCGGGAACTGGCCATGGGCCTGTCCGTGCCCCTGATCGACCTCAACGAGTGGAGTGTCGCCTGGTGGCGCCAGGCGGGGCCGGAGGGCACCAAGGAGCTCTTCGTCTATCTGGAGCCCGGTGAGCACCCCAACTACCCCGAGGGAGTCGCCGACAACACGCATCTGCGCGGCCACGGCGCGGTGGAGTGCGCCCGGTTCGTGGCCGGGGACATGCAGGCCCAGGGCCTGCTCACCCCGGAGCACTTCCGCAACTTCGACGCGCACATCCCGGAGACGGCCGTGGAGTTCCTCGACGACCACGTCTTCGAGCAGCTCACCAAGTCCCGTGTGGGACGCGCTGCGGCACCCGAGAGCGGGGTACTGCTGTGAGCGACTGGCACCCGATCGCCCGCGCCTGGGTGACACACCCGCAAGCTCCCCAGGTCGGCGGTACGTTGGACCTCTTCGCCGACGCGGACCCGGCGCTGCCGGTCGCGCCCGGCCAGGAGATCGCCTTCACCCTGGCCGTGACACCCACCGGCGGGTCCTACCGGACGTACGGCTATCTGCTCGACGACTTCCTCGGCGGCGCAGCCACGATGGTCCGCCACCAGGGCATGAGCCATCTGACCAACGGCCGGTACGCCACCTACGCGAGTGACGCCGAGCCCCGCACGGTCAGCTGCCTGATCCGCGTCAACGACGACGCCCAGGAGGGCGCGGTGCTCCTGCCTCGCGTCATCATCGGCCTGATGCCGAACCAGGGCGACAAGCTGATCCCCTCGACCGCGGTCTCGGACGCGGGCTTCCGGGTACGGCGGCACTGGCTGCCCGGGCAGAGCATCACCCTGCGGCCGGGCGGACGCGCGGTCCTGCCCGCCGGCCACACCCCGGCCCCGGGACTGCGTTTCATGGGCGTGGGCGTCGCCCGGCACGGTGTGCTCACCTGCATGCCCGACGGCAGCATCACCTACCAGGCGGACCCGGAGCATCGGGGGTACGACCGCTTCGAGCTCGCCTTCGAGGACGAGCGCGGCCACCGGGTCTGGTCCGAAGTGACCGTGCACATCGGCGACTTCGGGGCCTCACCGGGAGCCCTGGCCTCGTATGGCTAGAGGCCGAAGAGGCGCCTCGGCCGTCGCCGCGGCGTTCTGCCTGGCGCTGGCCGGCTGCGGCTCACCGGCTGCCTCGTCCGGAGCCCCGGCGCCCGCACCCTCTGCGGCGTCCGGCTCCGCCGAGCCGACGCCGGCCGCGGGGGCCCTCCCCGCGGGCTTCCGCTACCAAGAGCTCACCCGGCGCCTCGGGCCCGGCCGCCCGTTGCGACTGACCGTCCTGACCATCGCGCCCGACGCCCGGGTGCGGGTCACCGGGGTGCACGGCACCGGCATGACCCGCGCGAAGACGGTCCGCTCCCTGGCCCGCTCGGCCGGGGCGCTCGCCGCCGTCAACGGCACGTACTTCGACATCCGCACCGGCCGAGACCACTCCGGGTACGAGGGCGACCCGATCGGGCTGTACGCCGAGGACGGCAGGGTGCTGAGCGAGGCCCTGTCCGGCCGCCCCGCCCTGCTTCTCGGGTACGACGGCGGACGGCTCACCGCCCGCGTCGCCGAGGCGTCCACCACCGGCCGGTTGCGGGCCGCCGACGGCGCGCGTCGCGAACTCGACGGCGTCAACCGGGTCGCGGGCCGAATCCTCGGCTGCGGCGGAGTCGGAGGCGACCGCATCGCCACGACCGGCCGGCTCCAGGCGGAGCCCTACAACGGACGCTGCACCGACGCCGACGAAATCGTCTCCTTCAGCGCGCAGTGGGGCGGCGACACCCCGCCGGGCCCGGCAGGCAGCACGGAGGTGCTGCTCTCCGCGGATCGGACCGTCATCCGGAGCCGGACTCCCGGGGGCGGACCACTGCCCAAGGGCGGCAGTTCGCTGTACGGCATCGGCGCTGGTGCCACCTGGCTGCGCGCCCACGCCGCCCCCGGCACACGCATGGCCGTGTCCCTGCGGATCACCGACCCGGCCGGGCAGGCACTGAGCGGCCCCGTCCAGACCGCCGTGGGCGGCAGCGCGCGCCTGCTCCGCGCAGGGAAACCCGATCCGGACGCCACCAGCCTTCTCGGCCCGCACCGCGAACCGCGAACTGCGGCCGGAGTCACGGCCGACGGCACACTCCTGCTGGTCACCGTCGACGGCCGGGCGCGCGGTCACAGCGTCGGCGCGACCCCGGCCGAGACGGCGGATCTGTTGTTGTCCCTCGGCGCTGTCGACGCGGTCAACCTCGACGGGGGCGGCTCCACGACCGCCGTGCTCCACGGGGAAGTCCGCAACAGTCCGCGTACTACCGAAGAAGGAGCCGTGACCGAACGCCCTGTCGCCAATGCAATCGCCGTCCTGCCCGAATAACGGCGAGAGCGGCAACGCTCAATTGGCGCCTCAGGAAAGTGTGATGCCGCCCGCGGAGGCCGAGAAAAGAGATCCACCGGTGCTCATCGAGATGTACACCTCGTAATCCCCGGGAGCGGCATTGGTCAAGGCGATGCCCTTGTATCCGGAGGTGGCGAAGTAGGCGAAGTCGTACGTGCCGAAGTCGCCGCGTCGGACATGTGGACGGACTGCCGCCGGTTTGCGGGACATACCGAGCCGGAACGAATACGAGGACTGTGCGCCGCGCAGCACCAGGTAGTAGTTCGCGTGTCCGTGAGCGGCCGCCTCGATCCCGTGGATGAAGAACACTCCTTCGACGTGGAGAGTCCTGTCCTTGAGCCAGCTCTTCTCCAGGGAGAAGGCCGTCTCCTGGGAGAAGTGGCCGATGACGGGGCGCCGGAGTAGTCGTACCCGCTTCTCGTCGCCGATGAGCGAGATTTCGAGCCCGCCGAACGGCCGCCGGATGTCGAAGGGGCGCCGGGCCACGAGCTTGGTGCGCCGGTCTATTCCCTCGGCGGGGCTCGTCACTCGCACAGAGAGTTCGTACGCACCACCGGAAATTCCTGCCATCGGAATACCCGTCTTCGCTTCCGGCTCGAATCCGCCGTCCGTGTAGTCGCGGGCGAACCGGTCGAAGTAAAGGCTGTACGTGTGCTTCGCCTCGGCCGTCGCCAGCGGAAATTCCCAGTGCCGTCCGCCGCCTTCGACGATCAGGCTCTTGGTCTGCTGGAACTCTCCGTGCGGTGACTCGCCCGGAATGAAGGCGTGTCCGCTCAGGAGAAGGTTGTTGCCGCGTATGTCTTGCTTGTTCAGTACGGCGGTGAGTGCCTCTGTCTGGCGGAGTTCGGCCAGGTAGTGCTGTCTCTCGACCGGGTTGACCTGGGCGTATCCGTTCTCCACGAAGCCCAGGCGTGGCTCGGCCCAGTCGGCCAGTGCGGACAGGATTCCACAGACGAGGGGAAGGTTGTAGCCCGAGACCTCGCCGTGCTGGCGCACCAACTGTGAATTGGTCCGGATCAGATTGAAGTTGGCGCATGCCCAGAAGAGCTGAAGGTGCGGATTGATCTCGGTTTCGTACTGCTCATCGGCCCCCGAGGTGAACAGGTAGATGTTGTGCCCCTGTCCGCCGTAACTCTTCAGAAGTTCCGGGACGGCACTGTCGAGCATGTCGACATGCATCTGCGGCATGTCCTCGCCCAGCATGTAGCGGCCGGTTTCCGTGCGGTCGCGCACGTAACTTCCGATGAGGAACTGCGGAACCACCGTGACGATGTTGCGGTACCCGTACTTCAGGCCGAAATAGAGGGCCGCGCTGCCACCCTTCGAAACTCCGAGCAGACTGACCTGGTCACGTGTCAGACCAAGCTGTGCCATGGTGCCTTCGATGAGTCCGACGACAGCGGCCTCGATGTCGAAGTTCATCGCCCGGCACATGTAATAGCTGTAGTGCCCGTCGAATTCGTCGCGGATCCACAGGACATTGGCGCGCAGGCCGTTCAGCGACTTTCCGGCGAAGTGGTATCCGTTGGGCGCGGCGAACCCCGAGAAAACCACGATCAGATGGCGTACGTCACCTTCGGCGGCACGAAATCGGTACTCCACCGGGACGGCTCCCGAAGTGTCCGTGCCGGTCACCACACTTCGCCGGTCGATCGTCGCGAGATTCGGCGAGAGTGCTGGGAGTTCCGTATGCATGAATCTTCGTGCCCGCTTCTGTGTGATGTCCGCCCCCGGCTTCCCTTGGGAAGCCACGAAAGTCTATCCGGCTGTTGCTGCCGAGGCGAGAGTGAGTCATATGACAGCGAATACGGAAGGGACTTGGCGGAGCGCGGTGCTCCGCCCCGGGGCCCGGGTAGCCACCCCTGCGGAGGCGGGCACGGGGTGTGGTCCGAAGGCACTTTCCGCGTAGGGGGCTTCGGGGTCCCGGCGTGCTTCCCAAGGAGGGGCAGCGGCTCGACGGAGGGGGACGACATGACGTCGGAAAGATCGCCGAGGAAACGGCGGGAACGGCCTGAGCGGCGTAAACGGCAGGGGATTCGCGGGCGGCGGGCGGTGGGTGCGTCGCTGGTCATGATGGTCGCGGCGTGTGCGCCATCCGGTTCCGTGAGCGGCGGCGCCGGGGAAGGTGAGGTGGCCGGATGGGAGTCGTCCGGACGCTTGACGATCGCGGCCGCGCGCGCCGCAGGGCTTCCCGCCGGTGTCACGTTCAAGCAGTCGAAGCGAACCCTCGGCGACGGCGAACCCGTGCGCATCCACGTGCTGTCCGTCTCGCCAGTCGCACGCGCCAAGGTCGTCGGCGCGCACGGGAAGACCCTTCGCGGCAGCGCGACGGTGCGTCAGATCGCGAGCACGGCCGGCGCCGTGGCTGCGGTCAACGGCTCCTTCTTCGACATACGCAGCGGGGAGCACTTCGGCGGATACGAAGGCGACCCGCTCGGCGTCTACGGCACAGGAGGACGGCTGCTGAGCGAGGCCGCGAACGGCAGGACCGCGCTGATCCTCGGTGGTTCCGGCGTCCGGCCCCGCATCACCGAACTGCGCTCCGCCACAACCGTCACCTCGTCGGACGGTGCCGGCAGGACGGTCGACGGAATCAACCGGAAACCGGGGTGGATCCTCGGTTGCGGAGGCGTCGGCGGAGACCGGCTCGCCGGAACCAGCCAGGAGGTCACCGCACCGCGCCAGGGCGCGCTCTGCACCGACGGATCCGAGATCATCGACTTCCGCCCGCAGTGGGGAGCGACCTCCCCATCGGCGGGCAGCGGCAGCGTGGAGGCCGTCCTCGACTCCCGCGGCCGCGTGACGCGGCTGCGTACGCCGGCGGGCGGCCCGATCCCGGCGGGCGGGCGCACCCTGGTCGGCACAGGCAAGGGCGCCACGTGGCTGCGCGCCCACGCGAAGACGGGACGCACGCTGAAGGTGACGAACCGGGTCACGGATCCCGCCGGCCGGACCGTCGGGGGCAGCGGGGTGACGATCATCGGCGCGGGGCCCGCACTGGTCCGCGACGGCCGCGTGTGGATCAACGCGGCAGCCAACGGATACTCCGATTCGGCCCTCAAGTCCCGGCACCCGCGAACGGTCGCCGGGGTGAAGAGCGACGGCACGCTGCTCCTCGTCGTCATGGACGGCCGATGGCCCGGCAAGAGCGTGGGCGCGACGTTCGCGGAGGCGGCCCGGATTCTCGTCTCTCTGGGCGCGGTCGACGCGGTGAACCTGGACGGCGGGGGCTCCAGCACGGTCGTGGTCGACGGCGAGGTCCGCAACCATCCGTCGGGTGGGCACGGGTCGAACGCGGGGGAGGAGCGGAAGGTGTCCAACGCGATCGTGGTGGTCGCGAGGAACTGAGCCCTCACCCGTACACGGCGCAGGGCCTGTACAGGAGTGTGAGAACTCCCGTACAGGCCCTGCGTTCAGGCCGGACAGCGACGGTTACGCCGGAACCGACGCCACGCCAGACTCCAGGAACGGCTTCCCGTTCACCCGCTCCGAGACACCCTCCCGATCCAGGTAAGGCGTGATCCCACCCAGGTGGAACGGCCAGCCCGCGCCCGTGATCAGGCACAGGTCGATGTCCTGGGCCTCGGCGACGACGCCCTCGGCGAGCATCAGGCCGATCTCCTGGGCCACGGCGTCGAGGACGCGGGCCCGGACCTGCTCCTCCGTCAGGACGGTGTCGCCCTGCTTCAGCAGAGCGGCGACCTCGGGGTCGAGCTCAGGCTTGCCGCTGTCGTAGACGTAGAAGCCGCGCTTGCCGGCCTCGACGACGGCCTTGAGGTTCGGGGAGACCTTGAAGCGGTCCGGGAACGCGCCGTGCAGCGTCTCCGAGACGTGCAGGCCGATCGCCGGGCCGACCAGCTCGAGGAGGACCAGCGGCGACATCGGCAGGCCCAGGGGCTCGACCGCCTTCTCGGCGACCTCGACCGGAGTGCCCTCGTCGATGACGTTCTGGACCTCGCCCATGAAGCGGGTCAGGATGCGGTTCACGACGAACGCCGGGGCGTCCTTCACCAGGACCGCGGTCTTCTTCAGCTTCTTGGCGACGGCGAAGGCCGTGGCCAGCGACGCGTCGTCCGTCTTCTCGCCGCGGACGATCTCCAGGAGCGGCAGGATCGCGACCGGGTTGAAGAAGTGGAAGCCGACGACCCGCTCGGGGTGCTGCAGCTTCGACGCCATCTCCGTCACCGACAGGGACGAGGTGTTCGTCGCGAGGATCGCGTGCGCCGGGGCGACCGCCTCGACCTCCGCGAAGACCTGCTGCTTGACGCCGATCTCCTCGAACACGGCCTCGATGATGAAGTCCGCGTCGGAGAAGCCCTCCGCCTTGTCCAGGACACCGCTGACCAGGGCCTTCAGGCGGTTGGCCTTGTCCTGGTTGATACGGCCCTTGCCGAGCAGCTTGTCGATCTCGGCGTGGACGTAGCCCACACCCTTGTCGACGCGCGCCTGGTCGATGTCGGTCAGGACGACCGGCACCTCGAGGCGGCGCAGGAAGAGCAGGGCCAGCTGAGAGGCCATCAGGCCCGCGCCGACCACGCCGACCTTCGTCACCGGGCGCGCCAGGCTCTTGTCCGGCGCACCCGCCGGGCGCTTGCCGCGCTTCTGGACGAGGTTGAAGGCGTAGAGGCCGGCGCGCAGCTCGCCGCTCATGATCAGGTCCGCGAGCGCATGGTCCTCGGCGTCGTAACCCTGCTGCAGGTCGCCGTTCTTGGCCGCCGCGATGATGTCGAGGGCGCGGTACGCGGCCGGGGCCGCACCGTGCACCTTGCTGTCGGCGATGAACTTGCCGCGTGCCACGGCCTGGTCCCAGGCGTCACCGCGGTCGATGACGGGACGTACGACCTCGATGTCGCCCTTGAGAACGTCCGCGGTCCACAGCAGCGACTGCTCCAGGAAGTCCGCGCCCTCGAAGATCGCGTCAGCAATGCCGAGTTCGAAGACCTGCTGGCCCTTCAGCTGCTTGTTCTGGTTGAGCGAGTTCTCGATGATGACCGAGACCGCGCGGTCCGCGCCGATCAGGTTCGGCAGCAGCGTGCAGCCGCCCCAGCCGGGGACCAGGCCGAGGAAGACCTCGGGCAGAGAGAAGGCCGGGAGGGCCTTGGACACCGTGCGGTAGCTGCAGTGCAGACCGACCTCGACACCGCCGCCCATCGCCGCGCCGTTGTAGTACGCGAACGTGGGCACTGCCACGGCCGACAGACGCTTGAAGACGTCGTGGCCGCCCTTGCCGATGGCCAGCGCGTGCCCGTGCTCCTTCAGCTGCTCGACGCCCTTGAGGTCGGCGCCGACCGCGAAGATGAACGGCTTGCCGGTGATGCCGACGCCGACGATCTCGCCGTCCGCGGCCTCCTTCTCGACCTGGTCGATGGCGATGTTGAGGTTCGCCAGCGAGGCCGGGCCGAAGGTGGTCGGCTTGGTGTGGTCGAGGCCGTTGTCGAGGGTGATGAGGGCGAAGCGGCCCGCACCCTTCGGCAGGTCGAGGTGGCGTACGTGCGCCTGGGTCACGACCTCGTCCGGGAACAGCTCGGCCGCACCCTTCAACAGCTCAGCGGTGGTGCTCACTTGTCCCCCTCGAAGTGCGGGTTCTCCCAGATGACCGTCGCGCCCATGCCGAAGCCGACGCACATGGTGGTGAGGCCGTAGCGGACCTGCGGCTGCTCCTCGAACTGGCGGGCCAGCTGCGTCATCAGGCGGACGCCGGAGGAGGCCAGCGGGTGACCGAACGCGATCGCGCCGCCGTACTGGTTGACGCGCTCGTCGTCGTCCGCGATGCCGTAGTGGTCGAGGAAGGCCAGGACCTGGACGGCGAACGCCTCGTTGATCTCGAAGAGGTTGATGTCCTCGATCGACAGGCCCGCCTTGGCGAGGGCCTTCTCGGTCGCCGGGATCGGGCCGTAGCCCATCACCTCGGGCTCGACGCCCGCGAAGGCGTAACTGACCAGGCGCATCTTGACCGGGAGGTTGTTCTCGCGGGCGAAGTCCTCGGACGCGATGATCGAGGCCGTCGCGCCGTCGTTCAGACCGGCCGCGTTGCCGGCGGTGACCCGGCCGTGGACGCGGAACGGCGTCTTGAGGTTCGCCAGGTTGTCCAGCGTCGTGCCCGGGCGCATCGGCTCGTCGGCCGTGACCAGGCCCCAGCCCGTCTCGCCGGCCTCGGGGTTGGTGCGGCGTACGGAGATCGGCACCAGGTCCTGCTGGATCTTGCCGTTGGCGTACGCCTTCGCGGCCTTCTCCTGCGAGCGCACGGCGTACTCGTCGGCGCGCTGCTTGGTGATGTGCGGGTAGCGGTCGTGCAGGTTCTCCGCGGTCATGCCCATGAACAGGGCCGACTCGTCGACGAGCTTCTCCGACACGAAGCGCGGGTTCGGGTCGACGCCCTCGCCCATCGGGTGGCGGCCCATGTGCTCGACACCACCGGCGATGACGGCGTCGTACGCGCCGAAGGCGATGGAGCCCGCGGTGGTCGTGACGGCGGTCAGCGCGCCCGCGCACATGCGGTCGATGGAGTAGCCGGGCACGGACTGCGGCAGCCCGGCGAGGATGCCGGCGGTGCGGCCGATGGTCAGGCCCTGGTCGCCGATCTGCGTGGTCGCGGCGATGGCCACCTCGTCGATCTTGGCCGGGTCGAGGCCGGGGTTGCGGCGCAGCAGCTCCCGGATGGCCTTCACGACGAGATCGTCCGCGCGGGTCTCGTGGTAGATGCCCTTCGGGCCCGCCTTGCCGAACGGGGTGCGGACGCCGTCGACGAAGACGACGTCCCTGACGGTACGAGGCACGATGGCTCTCCTCCAGGGTGCGGGATGGCACTGCTGCGCTGCGCGCGCCACTGAGCGCGCGCTCACCTCATCATGCTACTTGCGGGTAACCATGCTGCCCAGTCCCCCCGGCCGGAGCGGCGAAGGTCACACCCGGGACACGGGCCGGTGGCGGTCACGCCATCGGCTCGGTCAGCGGCAGTTCCGCCCAGATGATCTTGCCATCGGGGGTGTAGCGGGTGCCCCAGCCCTGGGTGAGCTGGGAGACCAGGAAGAGCCCCCGGCCGCCCTCGTCGGTCGTCCGCGGATGGCGCAGGTGCGGTGCCGTGCTGCCGGTGTCGGACACCTCGCAGATCAGGGCCCGTTCCATGATCAGGCGCAGCCGGAGCGGACCTGAGGCGTGCCGGATCGCGTTGGTGACGAGCTCGCTCACCACAAGCTCCATGGTGAAGGTCAGCTCCTCCAGGCTCCATGCGGCCAGGTGCCGGGCGGTCGTCTGACGGGCCTGGGCGACGACGGCCGGGTCCGCGGGCAGGTCCCAGGAGGCCACCCGGTCGGCGCCGAGGCGGCGGGTCCTCGCCATCAGCAGGGCCGCGTCGTCGTGCGGTTGCGTGGGGACCAGGTCGTCCACGATCGTCCGGCACAGGCTGTCCAGCGGCAGGTGGTGCGCCTCCAGCGCGCGGCGCAGCCGCTCCCTGCCCGCCTCGGCGTCGGGGACCGTGCCGTGGGTGGCCAGCAGGCCGTCGGTGTGCAGCGCGAGCACGCTGCCCTCCGGCAGGTTGAACTCGGCGCACTCGAAAGGCAGGCCGCCCACCCCCAGCACCGGACCGAGCGGCAGTTCGGCGAAGGTGACCGTGCCGTCGGGTGCCATGATCGCGGGCGGGAGGTGGCCGGCGCTCGCCATGACGCAGTCCCCGCTGACCGGGTCGTAGACCGCGTACAGACAGCTCGTCCCCACGGTGTGGGCGCCTCCGGCCGGGGCTCCGAGGCCCGATGCCGCCTCCCGCGCCCCCCGGCTGATCAGGTCGTCGAGATGTGCGAGCACCTCGTCGGGCGGCAGGTCGAGGTCGGCGAGAGTCTGTACTGCGGTGCGCAGCCGTCCCATCGCGGCGGCCCCCTCGATGCCGTGGCCGACCACCTCGCCCACCACCAGGGCCACCCGTGCGCTGGACAGCGGGATGAGGTCGAACCAGTCGCCGGCGAGACCGGTCAGCTCGTCGGCGGGCCGGTAGCAGGTGGCCACGTCGACGGCCTCCTGGTCGGGGGCGCCGTGGGGCAGCAGGTTCTGCTGCAGCACGAGGGCCGCGTCGCGCTCCCGGGTGTAGCGGCGGGCGTTGTCGAGGCACACGGCCGCGCGGGCGACGAACTCCTCGGCGAGGCTGAGATCGTCGGCCTCGAACGGCTCCTGCTTCTGGCGCCGGAAGAACGTCGTGATGCCGAGAGTGATGCCCCGCGCGCGGATCGGCACGATCATCACGCTGTGCAGCCCGAGGTCGAGGAACGTGGCGGCGCGGCCGCCGGGAATGTCGGTGGCCCACTCTTTCGCCAGCGGGTCCAGGCGCTCCTCGCGCCATGACTTGCCGCTGCTCAGGCACTCCACGGGCGGCGAACCGGCGTGGTAGCGGGCCACGCCCCCGATCTCGACGACCGCATCCGGGACCCCCGGCAGCACGGACTGGTGGCCCGCCCGGCGCAGCGGGAGGACCTCCGGGTCCTCGAGGGGGCTGTGCGTCGGCTCGGCCCCCTTGAGCACGGACTCCAGCAGGTCCACGGCGACGAAGTCGGCGAGCTCCGGCACCGCCGAGTCGGCGAGCTCCTGCCCGGTCTGCATGACGTCGAGCGTGCGCCCGATGTGCTCGGCCGCCCGGTCGAGCAGGGCCAGGCGCTGCCGCGCGCGGTAGCGGTCGGTGATGTCCGTGACCGTGTAGTACACGCCCACCGGGTGCCCGTGGTCGTCGTCGAGCCGCATGAACGACATCGAGTGGGCCGCCTCCCGGTGCGGGGTCGCCCGCAGCCGGCCGACGTGCTCGTAACCGATCACCGGTTCACCGGACTCGAGCGCCCGGCGCATCTGCGCCTCGATCGCCGGCACGTCCAGGTCGGGCTGGATGTCGCCGAGCCGGCGCCCGAGCCGCCCCTGCGGCGGTCCTCCGCCGAACTTCTCCAGGGCGGGGTTCGACCACACGTACCGCAGGTCCGTGTCCACGACGCCGATGCCCATGGGCGACTGCGAGGCGATCCGCTCCAGCAGGTGGCGGCTCATGTCCCACCCCTGGGCCCCGGTCATGTCCCCGGCCAGGACGATCCAGCGGGCGGTCCCGCCGGTCTCCTGTACGGGGATCATCCGCACCATCAGCCTGACCGGCCGGCCGTCCCGGTGCCGAGCCGACAGCAGACCGCTCCAGCCGCCGTCCTGCCGGCACCGTTCGGTGATGGCCGGAAGCCGCGCCGCGTCCTCGTCGGTCAGGAGGGAGGTGACGCCGCGGTCCAGGAGGCCGTCCTGCGTGTAGCCGAGGAGGCGTCCCGTGCTCCCGCTGCAGCTCAGCACCACGCCTCCGGCGTCGAGCAGCAGGACCGAGGCATCCGCCACATCGAATGCGGCCTGGCGTCGGGTGCGGTCTCTGTCCGCGCGCATCCCCACGGTTGCCCCTTCAGCGAACGAGTGCTTTACAGCCTCATTCCCGGTTTGTTCCCGTGGTTACCCTGCCGACACCCGCCGGTGGTCGGTCGGGGCGCCTTCTGCCGGTGGCTGGGTCGGGGCCGCGCCGGGATGTACGTCCTCGGTCTGGCGCCTACGGGTCGACCGTTGTGGGCAATCGTTCCGCTGGGGCGGAACGGGTGGGCACAACCCACGTCGTACGGTGCGTCGTCACCGGGTCCGCGAGGGAAACCCGAAGCGGACCGTCAGCCCTTCGCGGCCTTGAGCGCTGCCACCAGAACCGGGGTCACCTGTTCGATCTGCCACGCCCGGGCGCCGTATCCCGCCAGGGCCTCGGAGACCGACGCCGCGGACGGCGACACCGGCGGCTCCCAGCACACCCGCCGGACCGTGTCCGGAGTGATCAGATTCTCCTGCGGCATGTTCAGCTGCTCGGCGAGCGCCGAGACGGCGGCGCGGGCCGCGGACAGGCGCGCGGCGGCGGCCGGGTCCTTGTCGGCCCAGGCGCGCGGCGGGGGCGGCCCGGTCACGGCCTGGCCCGGCTGCGGCAGGGCCGAGTCGGGCAGCGCCCTGGCGCGGTCCACCGCCGCCTGCCACTGCTCCAGCTGACGCCGCCCCATGCGGTGCCCGAAGCCGTTCAGCCCGGCCAGGGCCTGCGCGTTCGGGGGCATGGCGAGCGCCGCCTCGACGATCGCCGCGTCGCCCAGCACCTTCCCGGGTGACACGTCACGCCGCTGGGCGATCCGGTCCCGGGTGTTCCACAGCTCCCGTACGACCGCCATCTGCCGGCGGCGGCGCACCTTGTGCATGCCCGAGGTGCGGCGCCAGGGATCCTTGCGCGGCGCCGCGGGCGGCGCCGCGGCGATCGCCTCGAACTCCTGATGGGCCCATTCGAGCTTGCCCTGCCGGCCGAGCTCCTTCTCCAGCGCGTCGCGCAGGTCGACGAGCAGCTCGACATCGAGGGCGGCGTAGCGCAGCCAGGGATCGGGCAGCGGCCGCGTCGACCAGTCGACGGCGGAGTGCCCCTTCTCCAGTACGTAGCCGAGGACGCCCTCGACCATCGCGCCGAGGCCGACCCGCGGGAAGCCCGCGAGGCGGCCGGCCAGCTCGGTGTCGAACAGACGCGTGGGGACTGTGCCTATTTCGCGCAGGCACGGCAGGTCCTGGGTAGCGGCGTGCAGCACCCACTCGGTGTCGTTGAGCGCGGCGCCCAGGCCGGAGAGGTCCGGGCAGGCGATGGGGTCGATGAGTGCGGTCCCGGCGCCCGCGCGGCGCAGCTGGACGAGGTAGGCGCGCTGTCCGTAGCGGTAGCCGGAGGCGCGCTCGGCGTCGACGGCGACAGGTCCTGTGCCGTCGGCGAAGGCGGCGATCACCTCGGCGAGGGTCGCTTCGTCGGCGACCACCGGGGGGATGCCGTCACGCGGCTCCAGCAACGGGATCGGCGTCCCGTCGACTACGAGGCCTGCGACGCCGTGGTCCGGAGGGGCGCCCCCGGTGGTTCGCAGTGAACTGGCTGCTGCGGTCTCTTGGGCGTCGGTCACCTGTCAAGGGTATCTGTGCGTACACAGCGCCCGTCGTCGGAACGTTCCGTCGGCGGGCGCGGAGGGGACGTAAATCAGTCAGGTCGGTGAATGTTTCTGGTCAGTGGATGATTCCGGTGCGCAGGGCGACGGCGACCATGCCTGCCCGGTCGCCCGTGCCGAGCTTGCGCGCGATGCGGGCGAGGTGGCTCTTGACGGTCAGCGCGGACAGGCCCATCGAGACTCCGATGGCCTTGTTCGACTGGCCTTCCGCCACCAGCCGCAGCACCTCGACCTCGCGGCCGGAGAGCTCGCGGTAGCCGCCCGGGTGGCTCGGGGCGCCCGGGGGGCGGCGGTGCATACGGGCGGCGGCCGAACCGATGGGTGCGGCGCCTGGGCGGGTGGGAAGCCCCACGTTCGTGCGGGTGCCGGTGACGACGTAGCCCTTCACGCCGCCCGCGAGGGCGTTGCGTACGGCGCCGATGTCGTCGGCGGCGGAGAGGGCCAGCCCGTTGGGCCAGCCGGCGGCTCGGGTCTCGGACAGCAGGGTGAGCCCGCTGCCGTCGGGAAGGTGGACGTCGGCGACGCAGATGTCGCGCGGGTTGCCGATCCGGGGGCGGGCCTCCGCGATGGACGACGCCTCGATGACGTCGCGGACTCCGAGCGCCCACAGATGACGGGTGACAGTGGAGCGCACGCGCGGGTCGGCCACGACCACCATGGCGGTCGGCTTGTTCGGGCGGTAGGCGACCAGGCTTGCGGGCTGCTCGAGGAGAACGGACACCAGGCCTCCTGGGGATGCGGGACGAAACCGGCTCGGGGATGAAGCCGGGACGAACCGTGCTTTCAAGGTCACAGACCTCTTCGGCACCAAACCCGTCCGCCTTTAGAGAAAGATCACGATTTGGTGAGTAACAATTCGTGCAATTCGGACACGCGAGCGATCATGTGAGACATCGAATCGAGCCGAACCAGGTCGCAATCCGTCGCAATCCATCGCGGGGCGGCCGAATCGGGCCGCTGCGTGTCCGTACGCGTCTGAAAATGCACCCCGAGGAGTGGGAGCGCGGGGCGTGGGCGCGTGGGCGCCCCATGGGTGTCGGAACCGTGGGGCGCCGCTCTCGGGGCGTACGGAGGCGGCCACCGTCTCCACCACGCCCCGATGGGGTCTCAGCGGGTCTGCGGGCCTCGGCGCTGCGGCAGCGAGACCACCGACGCATCGCCGGGACCGGCCGGCGGCAGCCCGGCGACCTGGCACAGCAGGTCGCACCATGCGGCGAGATGCGCGGCCGTGTCCGGTGCCCCGCTGAGGCCCTCGCGCGGCGTCCATGAGGCACGGATCTCGATCTGCGACGCCGGCGGGCGCTCGGCGAGCGCGCCGAAGTAGTGCGAACTCGCGCGCGTGACGGTGCCGCTCGGCTCCCCGAACGACAGCCCGCGCGCTGTGAGCGCGCCCGTCAGCCACGACCAGCAGACCTCCGGCAGCAGCGGGTCAGCCGCTATTTCCGGCTCCAGCTCCGCCCGTACGAGCGTGACCAGCCGGAACGAGCCCTGCCACGCCTCGTGCCCCGCCGGGTCGTGCAGCAGGATGAGCCGCCCGTCGGCGAGGTCGTCCTCGCCGTCGACGACCGCGGCCTCCAGCGCATGGGCGAAGGGAGCCAGACGCTGCGGCGGGGGCGCCGGGGAGATCTCGATCTCCGGGCGCAGTCGCGCGCCCCGCAGAGCGTCGACAGCCGTGCGGAAGGGCAGCGTCGCCGAGTCCGCCGCGTTACCCGCCGTACCGTCCATACCGTCAGCGTCGTCCGACAGTTGTCCCTGAGCCGCAGCCATGCGGGGAACATTAAGGGGAACGGAGCCTTCGCGCAGGGAGAGACACCCGGCAGCGCTATCACTGTCCGGTTCACGCCCCCAGGAATACTCCGCGCGCCAGTCCCCATACGAGTGAACGCGCGCCGTTGCTCTTACGCCGTCCGTCCCCGGGGCCAGGCGCTCTGCGGTGCATGCGAGACTTTCCGACGTGAGTGCCAACGACAGCCCCACGGGCCACCAGCAGACCGCGCCGCACAGCGACGTCAACCGCGACGTCGAGGACGTGCAGGGAGTCCAGGAATCAGCCTTCCTGAAGGCGTGCAGGCGCGAGCCCGTGCCGCACACGCCGGTGTGGTTCATGCGGCAGGCCGGGCGCTCCCTGCCCGAGTACCGCAAGGTCCGTGAGGGCATCCCCATGCTCGAGTCGTGCATGCGGCCCGAGCTGGTCACGGAGATCACGCTGCAGCCGGTGCGCCGGCACGGTGTCGACGCCGCGATCTACTACAGCGACATCGTCGTACCGCTCAAGGCCATCGGCATCGACCTCGACATCAAGCCGGGCGTCGGCCCGGTCGTCGAGAACCCGATCCGCACGCGCGCGGACCTCGCGCGGCTGAGGGACCTCACGCCGGAGGACGTGTCCTACGTCACCGAGGCGATCGGCCTGCTGACCGCCGAGCTCGGCGCGACCCCGCTGATCGGTTTCGCCGGCGCACCGTTCACCCTCGCGAGCTACCTCGTCGAGGGCGGCCCGTCGCGCAACCACGAGCACACCAAGGCGCTCATGTACGGCGACCCGCAGCTGTGGGCCGATCTGATCGACCGGCTCGCGGAGATCACCTCGGCGTTCCTGAAGGTGCAGATCGAGGCGGGCGCCTCGGCCGTGCAGCTCTTCGACTCCTGGGTGGGCGCCCTCGCGCCCGCCGACTACCGGCGCTCGGTGCTGCCCGCCTCGCGGAAGGTCTTCGACGCGGTGGCCTCGTACGGGGTGCCGCGCATCCACTTCGGCGTCGGCACCGGCGAACTGCTCGGCCTGATGGGCGAGGCCGGCGCGGACGTCGTCGGCGTCGACTGGCGCGTCCCGCTCGACGAGGCCGCCCGGCGGGTCGGCCCCGGCAAGGCGCTCCAGGGCAACCTCGACCCGGCGGTGCTCTTCTCGTCCACCGAGGCGGTCGAGCAGAAGACCCGCGAGGTGCTGGACGCCGCGGCCGGACTCGAGGGCCACGTGTTCAACATCGGGCACGGCGTCCTGCCGACCACCGAGCCCGACGCGCTGACCCGCCTCGTCGAGTACGTGCACACGCAGACGGCACGCTGACGCCCACTGCCGGCGCCGGTCGGTCACCAGTTGTGCCGGGCCCGCCTGCCCCACAGGATGCGGCTCGGCGCAGGCGGTGGCGGAGTGCCCCGGCGCAGCGGCCAGGCGAGGGCCAGCCCCACCAGGAAGCCGACCACATGGGCCACATAGGCCACGGTTCCGGCCTCCGTGACGGCGGCGCCGTAGGAGTACACCGCCTGCAGTACGAACCACAGGCCGAGCACGAGCCAGGCGGTCAGCCGCAGCGGCAGGAAGAACAGGAACGGCACCAGCACCCACACGCGCGCCTTCGGATACAGCGCCAGATAGGCGCCCAGGACCCCGGCGACCGCCCCTGACGCGCCCATCAGGAGGGCTTCGGAATCGGGGTTGACCAGCGCGTAGCCGTAGCCGGCGGCGTATCCGCACACCAGGTAGAACAGCAGATACCGCGCATGCCCGAGGCGGTCCTCGACGTTGTTGCCGAAGACCCACAGGAACAGCATGTTGCCGAGCAGGTGCAGCCAGCTGCCGTGCAGGAACATCGAGGTGAGGACGGACAGCGGGGCAGACTTGTGGTAGCCGGGCGGGCCCACCACACAGCCCGCTCCGGACGGCCCCAGGCCCACCTCGCCCGTGGGCACCGCACGCGGCATCCGCAGGTGGATCAGCTCCTGGGGCACGGCCGCCCAGTGCTCCATGAACGCTCGCAGTTCGCACAGCTGGGCAAGGCTGCTTCCGCCTGTGAGTGAGCCGGCCATTCCCGGCGTACGCAGGAAGACCACGAAGTTGATGACGATCAGGGCGTATGTCACCCAGGGGGTGCGCCGCGCCGGATTCACGTCATAGACGGGAATGACCACATACGATCCCTGCCCGGCACGGCCCGCTCGAATCCGGGCGCTCGGCTGAACGACTCAGCCCGTCCGGCAACAAATCAGCCCTTCCGGCGTTTGAGGACGAGCCCGAAGGGCGATCCGGGGGTCCAGGGGGCGGAGCCCCTGGTTACGAGGGGAAATCCTCAGTCCCCCACCGCCCGCACAGCCGCCGCAGCCTTCCGCGCAGCGACCAGCACCGGATCCCACACAGGCGAGAACGGCGGCGCGTACCCCAGATCCAGCGCGGTCATCTGCTCCACCGTCATCCCGGCCGTGAGGGCGACCGCCGCGATGTCGACCCGCTTCGCCGCACCCTCGCGCCCGACGATCTGCACACCGAGGAGCCGTCCCGTACGGCGCTCGGCGAGCATCTTCACGGTCATGGGGGCCGCGCCGGGGTAGTAGCCGGCGCGGCTCGTCGACTCGACGGTGACCGTCACATACTGCAGCCCGACGGCCCGCGCGTCCTTCTCGCGGAGACCTGTGCGGGCGATCTCCAGGTCGCAGACCTTGCTGACCGCCGTGCCGACGACGCCGGGAAACGTGGCGTATCCGCCGCCCACGTTCGAGCCGATGACCTGCCCGTGCTTGTTGGCGTGCGTGCCCAGCGCGATATGGCGTTCGCGGCCGGAGACGAGGTCGAGGACCTCCACGCAGTCGCCGCCCGCCCAGATGTTGGTGTGGCCGCGCACGCGCATCGCGAGGTCGGTGAGCAGCCCGCCGTACTCGCCCAGGGGCAGGCCCGCCGCGCGGGCGAGCCCGGTCTCCGGGCGCACGCCCATGCCGAGCACCACCACGTCCGCCGGGAACTCGGCGTCGTCCGTGGCGACCGCGCGCGCCCGCCCCTCCGCGTCCGTGAGGACTTTGGTGACCTCGGCATCGCCGACCATGGCGATGCCGAGACCCGTCATCGCCTCGTGGACGAGACGGCCCATGTCCGGGTCGAGCGTGGCCATCGGCTCCTGGCCGCGGTTGACGACCGTGACCTCGTAGCCGCGCTTCATCATCGCCTCGGCCATCTCCACGCCGATGTAGCCGGCGCCGACGACCACGGCTCGCCGGCCCTCGGCCCGCTCCAGAGTGTCGAGCAGCGCCTGGCCGTCGTCGAGGGTCTGCACCCCGTGGACCCCGGGCGCGTCCATGCCGGGCAGCGACGGCCGGTCGGGCCGGGCCCCCGTGGCGAGCACGAGGTTGTCGTACGCCGTCCACCCCTCGGCGCCGGACTCCAGATCACGGGCCCGGACACGGCCGCCCGCGACATCGATCTCGGTCACCTCGGTACGCATCCGCAGGTCGATCGCGCGGGCCCGGTGCTCCTCCGGCGAGCGTGCGATGAGATCACCCCGCTCCGGGACGTCGCCGCTGACCCAGTACGGAATGCCGCACGCCGAGAACGACGTGAAGTGGCCGCGCTCGAACGCGATGATCTCCAGCTCGTCCGGGCCCTTGAGTCTGCGCGCCTGCGACGCGGCGGACATGCCCGCCGCGTCCCCGCCGATGACCACCAGTCGCTCTCGCATCGCCTGCTCCTCGTTTGACGTCCGCGCGCACCGCGGCACCGTAGGCGCCGTACAGGCGACCGTACGTCGGCACGACTCCGGACGGCGGTGCGGCGGGCGGACGCCCGGGGCGGCAGGCGACGTTGGGGACGCCTGCCACCCCGGGGGCCGGTGGGCCTCGCCCCCGGCCCCCGGCCCGCCGATCACTCGCCCTCGGCGGCGTCACCCCCATGCTCTCGCTCCGCGCCGGCTGCAGGAGTCGCGGGCGCTGCAGGAGTCACGGGCGCTGCAGGAGTCACGGGCGCCGTGGGAGCCCCGGCAGGACCGCCCGGCAGCGTCGTCCGCGACGCACCGCGCGGCAGTCGGGCGCGTGCGAGCCGCACCCACACCAGAATGATCAGTGCCGCCGCGGCCAGGAACGGCAGGGTCGCGCCGAAGGCGACCGCTATCCAGCGCAGCAGCGTGACGAACGCGTCCCAGCCGCCCGCCAGCGCATCCACGAACCCGGGGTCGTCGTCCTTCTTCTCCGCCTGCTTCTTCGGGTTCTCGTAGAACGTCAGGGTGATCGTGGCCAGGCTGGTGCGGTCCTTGAGCGACGCCTGCTGCGCCAGGAGCGCCTCCAGGTCCGCCTGACGGCTGCTCAACTCGCCTTCCAGCGCGACCACATCGCTCAGCTTTGTGGCCTTGTCCATCAGGTCCCGCACGCGCTCCACGCTCGCGCGCATCGTCTTGACGCGGCTGTCGACGTCCACGACCTGGTCGGTGACGTCCTGTGCCTTGACCTTGCGCTCCATGAGCTTGCCCGTGCCCTGCAGCTCCGTGAGCACGTCCTCGTACCGCTCCGTGGGAACGCGCAGTACGACGTGGGACTCCTCGCGGCTGTCCTCGTCGCGGGTCGTGGTCTCGTTGCCGACGATGCCGCCCGCGCCCTCGGCGGCCGAGCGCGCCTCGTCGAGCGCCTTCGACACGTCCTTGACCAGCACCGTGAGCGACGCGGTACGGATGATGTGGATGCCGGTGAGCTTCGGTGAGGAGGTCGCCTTGTCGCCCGCCTGCTTTCCGGAACCGCTGGAGGCCTCGCTGCCGGGTCCGGCGGCGCCCTCCTTGGCGTCCGCGCCCGCCCCGCTGTCCGCCTTCGCGGCCGAGTCCGAGGAGCCTCCGGCCATGTCGTCCGCGCCGCATCCCGCCAGCGCGAGCGCCGCCGCCAGCAGGACGGCCGACAGAGCCTGGACGGACCGCTGCCTGGACGGACCGTTCCGGTGCCTGGACGTGCCGTCTCGGTGCCTGGACATGCTGCGAGCGAACATCTCGGCGTACCCCCGGGGTTGGTGATGACTTGTGCTCCTTCGACGCCGGGGTCCCCCGTTTCGTTGTCGCCGTCCGGTCCCGATGCGGTCACGGTCGGGACTCGTCGGGGCCACGCTGCCGGGTCCTGCCGCCTCTGCACCGTTTGAGAGAGTGGATGCATGCGCGAAGGGGACACACGTACGGGTGCCGGTCATGTCGTCGTCATCGGAGGCGGAATCGCCGGCCTGGCCGCCGCCCACCGACTGCTCGGCCCACCCGGCGGCTCGCCCGTCGCCGCGCACGACGGCCCGTCCGGCGGCGCTACGCGCGTGACCGTACTGGAGGCCTCCGACCGCATCGGCGGCAAGCTGCACGCCGGGGAGATCGCGGGCGCCCAGGTCGACCTCGGTGCCGAGTCGATGCTGGCCCGCCGCCCGGAGGCCGTCGCCCTCGCCCGCGAGGTGGGTCTCGACGACCGGCTCCAGCCCCCCGCCACCGCGACCGCGTCTATCTGGACCCGGGGCGCGCTGCGGCCCATGCCGAAGGGGCATGTGATGGGCGTGCCCGGCACGGCCGACGCCGTCTCCGGCGTCCTGTCCGAGGACGGCCTGCGCCGTATCGAGCAGGACCGTGATCTTCCGCCCACCGAGATCGGCGACGACGTCGCGGTCGGCGGTTACGTCGCCGAACGCGTCGGCCGCGAGGTCGTCGACCGGCTCGTCGAGCCCCTCCTCGGCGGGGTCTACGCCGGGGACGCGTACCGCATCTCGATGCGCTCCGCCGTCCCGCAGCTCTTCGAGGCGGCCCAGCGCCACACCTCGCTGACCGAGGCCGTCCGCGGGATCCAGGCCCGCGCCGCGCAGAACCAGCAGACCGGTCCCGTCTTCATGGGCATCAGGGGCGGCATCGGCGAGCTGCCGCTCGCGGTCGCGGAGTCGGTACGCGCGCGTGGCGGCGAGATCCGACTGAACAGCCCGGTCAGCGGCCTGCGCCGGACGCCCGGCGGCTGGGAGGTGCGGCTCGGCGACCACGTGGAGACGGCCGACGCCGTCGTCCTAGCGCTCCCCGCGCCTGCTGCTGCCGAGCTGCTGGCCTCGGAGTCGCCGGCCGCGGCCGCCGAGCTGCGCACCGTCGAGTACGCCTCCATGGCGCTGATCACCCTCGCGTACCGGCGCGACGAGGCCAGGCTCCCCGAGGGCAGCGGCTTCCTCGTGCCGCCCGTCGACGGCCGCACCATCAAGGCGTCCACCTTCTCCTCCCGCAAGTGGGGGTGGATCGCCGACGAGAACCCGGAGCTGCTGGTGGTGCGCACCTCCGTCGGGCGGTACGGCGAGGAGCAGGACCTCGGCCGCGAGGACGCCGAACTCGTCGAGCTCTCCCGGCACGATCTGCGCGAGGCCACCGGCCTGAACGCGACCCCGGTCGCCACCCGTGTCACCCGCTGGCAAGGCGGCCTGCCGCAGTACCCGGTCGGCCACCACGCGCGCGTGGCCCGCATCCGCGAGCACGTGAGCAAGCTGCTGGGGATCGCGGTGTGCGGGGCGGCGTACGACGGCGTGGGCATCCCGGCCTGCATCGCGAGCGCGTACGCGGCCGTGGACCAGCTGAGCGGTGACGGGCGGGGTGTGGAGGAGCTCACCGCGAACCCGGTGCAGAGCCTGCACGGCGGAGCGGGAGAATAGGCCCATGAGCGACGACGCCCCCACCACCGAGTCCGGCAGGATCCCGAACAAGGGCAAGCTGGCCAAGGACCTCAACGAGGTCATCCGCTACACCCTGTGGTCCGTCTTCAAGCTGAAGGACGTGCTGCCCGAGGACCGCGCCGGTTACGCCGACGAGGTCCAGGAGCTGTTCGACCAGCTCGCCGCCAAGGATGTGACGATCCGCGGCACGTACGACGTGTCCGGGCTGCGGGCGGACGCCGACCTCATGATCTGGTGGCACGCGGAGACCAGCGACCAGCTGCAGGAGGCGTACAACCTCTTCCGCCGCACGAAGCTGGGCCGCGCGCTCGAGCCGGTCTGGTCGAACATGGCGCTGCACCGCCCCGCCGAGTTCAACCGCTCGCACATCCCGGCGTTCCTCGCCGACGAGACGCCCCGCAACTACGTCAGCGTCTACCCCTTCGTCCGCTCCTACGAGTGGTACCTGCTGCCCGACGCCGAGCGCCGCACCATGCTCGCGGACCACGGCAAGATGGCCCGCGGCTTCCCGGACGTGCGCGCCAACACGGTCGCCTCGTTCTCGCTCGGCGACTACGAGTGGATCCTCGCCTTCGAGGCCGACGAGCTGTACCGCATCGTCGACCTGATGCGCCACCTGCGCGGCTCCGAGGCCCGCAGGCACGTACGCGAGGAGATCCCGTTCTACACGGGCCGCCGCAAGTCGGTTGCGGAACTGGTGGCGGGCCTGGCCTGACCGACGCTGACCGTTGTGGGCAATCGTTCCGCTGGGCTGGGGGCACCTCTCAGCGGTAGCTGGGGGAGGGTGGGCACAACCCACGACGTACAGCACCTCGGGCATGAGGGCTCCCAGGGGCTCTAAGCCCCCTGCTCGGCTCCGGACGCTCCGGAGCCGAGCGAAACCGGCTTCGGCGCCGCATGCGGTGCGCACGCGGCGCGAAGCCCTGGCAGCCGCCCCGCCAGCAAATACGCGTCCAGATACCCGTTGACGCACTGGTTGGCCCCACCGGCGATCCCGTGCGTGCCCGCCCCCCGCTCCGTCACCAGCACGGACCCCGGCAGCCGGAGCTGCAGCTCCTGCGCCCCCTTGTAGGGCGTTGCCGCATCCCGCTCCGCCGCCAGGATCAGCGTCGGCGGCAGGGCACCTTCGGCGGTACCCACGTCGACGGGCTGCTGCCGCGGCGCCGTCCAGTAGGCGCAGGGCAGGTTCATCCAGGCGTTGTCCCAGGTCGTGAACGGCGCCACGCGCGCGAGGCGGGTGATGTCGCGATCCCATGTCGCCCAGTCGGTGGGCCATGGCGCGTCGTTGCACTGGACCGCCGTGTAGACGGCGGCGCTGTTCTCCTCCTCGCCGGCCACCTGCGGATACGGTGCCGCCTGGCCGATCAACGGCTGCGGATCGCCCTTCAGGAACTCGGTGAGCGCGGCGGCGCGCATCGGCCAGTAGTCGTCGTAGTAGCCCGCCTTCAGATACGCGGCGTGCAGCTGGCCGGGCCCCACCGTGCCGCCCGCGGGTCGCTGCGCGAGCTCCGCCCGCACCTTCTCGTAGCTCAGCTGCACCGCATCGGGCGTGGTGCCCAGGTGGTACGTGCTGTCGTGCCCGGCCACCCAGGTCCGGAAGTCCTCCCAGCGCTGCTCGAAGGCGAGCGACTGGTCGAGGTTGTTGCGGTACCAGATCTGCAGCGGGTCCGGGTCCACCGCCGAGTCGAAGACCATGCGGCGCACGTGCGACGGGAAGAGCGTGGCGTAGACAGCCCCGATGTACGTGCCGTAGGAGGCGCCCAGGAAGGTCAGTTTCCGTTCGCCGAGCGCGGCGCGCAGCACGTCGAGGTCCCGGACGTTGTCGAGCGTCGTGTAGTGGCGCAGCGCGGACCCGGCCCTGCGCGCACAGCCCTGCGCATACGCCTTCGCCTCCGCGATGCGCTGCGTCTTGTACGCCTCGGAGGGCTGCGTCGGAGCCTGCGTCGGCGCCTGCCCGAACTTCTCCGGGTCCTGGCAGGACAGCGGCGCCGACCGGCCGACGCCGCGCGGGGCGTAGCCGACGAGATCGTAAGCGGCCGCGATGCGCCGCCACTCGGGCATTCCGGCGGCCATCGGGAAGTACATGCCGGAGGCGCCGGGACCGCCGGGGTTGAAGACGAGTGTGCCCTGGCGGGCGACCGGGGCGCTCTTCCCGGCGCCTGTGCCCTTCCGTTCCCTGTCCGTCTCTCCGTCCCTGCCGCCGTCAGCGGGCGACTTGTCCCCGGCCCCGACCCTGCCGGTGGCCTCCACGCGGCTGACGGTCAGTGTGATCTGCTTGCCGTCGGGAGCGGCGTAGTCGAGCGGCACGGTCACCGTGCCGCACCGGACGTGGTCCGGGAGGTTCTCCTCCTTGGGACAGGCGCCGAACCGGATACCGGCGGCCGCGGCACGTGCGGCCGCGACGGCGGTACCGCGCATCTCCGCCGTGGCGCCGCGCGTTTCCGCAGAGGCACTGCTGCCCGTGGGCGATGTGACGAGGGCCGTGAAGACCATGGATCCGGCGGCTCCGCAGAGGACGGCTGCTCTCATCGCTTCCGGCATCCCTTCGTACGGCAACGTACGGCAATAAAAGGGATGATTCGATCGGTGAACGGTGAAGTAAAGCACCGGACCACCGGTGTCGGGTCAATGACCCCTCGATGCCCTCTTCAATGACCCCGTTGCGTCGTCTCCCGGTCGGACGGGTGATGCGCGAACGCTGCCCTGAGGCCGGGATCGCGTACCGCACGGATGCCGCGGATCGCCACAGCCGTGAGGCAGTCCCGGTCGCCGGCGTTCCCGCCCCGCGGCGTCAACTTCCCCAGCAGCCGCTGACCGGCAGGTGACGCCCAGCGCGTGTACGGATGCACCTCGAAGCGGGCGACGGCGAGACAACCCACCGCGAGTACCAGCGGCAGCGCGAACCAGACGGCGACCGCGGCGCGCTGACCCTGCGACACCTGATCCGGTGTCAGCATCAGCAGGGCGGCTCCGCCCAGCACCACCACGGCCGCCGTCGCCGCCTGCACTTGGCGCACCGCCCCCGCCACTGTCGTACGTGCCCCGTCCGGCACGGCCAGCCCCGCCGCGACGAGCCGGTCGGCGAGAGCGCGTACCGCCTCGGCGGCAGCGGCCGCAGAACGTATCGGCGTTATCCGGGACACGCCGCCGGGACCGATCGCGCCCAGCACCGACCGCTCGATGTCGTCCCGTCCCTGAGCGTCGACCACGGTCGCCCAGCCGGTGTGCGCGAGGAGCAGCCTGCGCTGACGGGCCATCGCGACCAGGGCCAGATCGGCGACCCGGTAGGGGCCGCCGGACAGGAAGGCGGCCTCGTACAGCGTCAACTCGCGGTCCCCGTCGCGGTCGTGGCCGGAGCCGGAGTCCGCCGCGGCTGCGGCTTCCGCTTCGGCGGCGGTACGAACGGCCGCGAGGCACAGCCGGGTGCAGGAGAGACCGGCAGCGGCCCAGGCGAGAAGCAGGAGAGGGACCCAGAACATGTCGGCTTTCTATGCGACCGATCGCCTGCCCGCCACGGCGTGTTCACGATGTGGACGGAGTGTGTTCCATAGGTGACGTTCTGTCCTTCTTGCTGCCGTCCTTGCCGTCCTTGCCGTCCTTGCCGTCCTTGCTCTTGCTCGTGTCTGCCGGGTTCGGCCGGGACGCGGCCGGCGGCAGCGAGAAGGTGGGCGACGGCGACGGAGTGACCGGTACCGGCGGGCTGGGGGACGGGATCGGGCCGGGCGGCGCGGGAGAACTGGTCACCGGCTGCGGGCCCGTCGTGGCGGCGTCCCGCGCCAGTGCGTCGAAGTCCACGAGGCCCGTGCTCTCGAGCACCTTTATGTGGTCCAGGACCGTGGCGTTGGCGTCGTCGGCGAGGGCCCGTACGAGCGAGTTGCGGGTGGTCGCGCGTACCTGGGCCACCACGGAGAAGACCTTGCCGTGGGCGCGGCGCAGGATGTTCGCGAACAGCGCGTCGTACTCGTCGCCGTGCGCCGCGCTCAGCGCCGTGAGCCACGCGCGCTGCTGGGCGTTCGGCTGGTTCGGCAGTTCGAGACTGAGCTGCGCGGCGACCTCGCGTACCCGTGCGTCCAGAAACGTGTGGCCCTCGACCAGATGCTCGCCGGCGGTCTGCACCGCCTTGGTCGTGCCGCGCTCCTCGGCCTGCTGGCCGGCGGGCAGCTCCCACAGGCCGGCGAGCCGGACCTTGGTGATGAAGTCGCGGTCCAGAGCGGACAGCGGGCCGTATCTGGTCGAGACGGTCTGAGCGTTGAGGGTGTCCAGGCCGGTGCCTGAACGGTCGGCGTAGGACCAGATGGGGAAGATCAGCGCGACCAGTGTCGCGGTGAGTCCCGCGACGATGAGGCCGGTGCCGTTGATGGATCGCATGGTGCCTCCTGTTGCGGCACCGCACGCTAATGCGCTTCGGGTACGCGCCGTCGCCATACGCGCGTGAGTACGTCAACTTCGGTACGTGAGTGCGGTGGTGGCGCCGCAGGCGGGCTACGAGGAGCAGCAGGCGGCCTACGAGGAGCTGCCGCAGCTGGATCCACCGCCACCGCAGCTCGACCCACCGCAGCTCGATCCGCCCGACGAGCCACCGCAGCCCGACGCTCCGCAGCTCGAACCGCCGCACGAGGAACCGCCGCACGAGGAACCGCCGTCGGACCCGCCCCCTCCGCCTCCGCCGCACCACGTGACGGCATCAGCGGCCGATGCCCACACCACTGCGTCATGGGAGCCGGACGAGGAGGAGCCGGAGTAGGGGCTGCCGCCCACGCTCACCCGCGTCCGCGCCGCCGCCGCCAGCCGGGTCCGCAGGTCCGCGTCGGGCACTGCGCGCGGGCCGCCCATGGCCACCAGGTGTGCGGCGCCCCTGGCCCGGGCGGCCGGGGATCCCGCGTACTGGCGCAGGGCGCTCTGGCCGGCGCCGGTCAGCCGGCTCCTGGTGCGGGCCGCGCACACCGCCCCGACCACGACGCCGAGGGCCACGGCCGGGAACACCACGAAAAAGAGAGGAACTTCGAAGTCGTACGCGTCGCTTTGCGCGAACTGCACGACGGTCAGGACCATCGCCAGCGCGAACCCCGCCACGCACAGCAGGATCTGGGTGAGGGCCCAGCGGCGGACCGGGCGCAGTGCGCCGGGCTGGATCAGCAGGCCGCGCGCGGCGAGCCCGTCGCCGACCGACTGGACGGCGGGACTGCGCATCACGCCGACACGCAACTGGTGCAGGGCGCCGTTGGAGGCGGCGGAGTGTGTTTCGAGCAGTGCGCTCTCGGCGGGGTTGCGGGCGGCGGCGCCCTGCGCGATCGAGACGATGCCGGGCCATACGACGGCCAGCCGTCCGTCCTCGTGCATCGCGGTGATCACCGTGTCCGCGACCCGGCCGGGCCCGCCGGACAGGAAGGCGGCTTCCAGTGTGTCGTGTACGAACGCGCCGGCGGGCGCACCACGACCGCGCCCCTTGACGAGCGCGACGATCAGGGCGGCCGAGGAGCCACCGATGAGCATGTAGTACAAGATCGCAATCGCCATGGTGTTCATGACGTCACCTCCTGTGCAGTGCGAGGCGGGACGCGGCCGCGCGGACCAGCCGGGCCACGGGGCGCGGGGACGACGGCCCGGGGCCGGTGCGCTCGAGCCACCACTCCGTCAACTGCCGCCGTTCATCGGCGGCTTCCGGCTTCCCGGCGAGCAGCAGATGCTCGGCGAAGCCGAGAGCGTCCCGGCGGTAGCCACCGGTCATCGGCCGTTTGCAGGCGTACGTGAAGAATGCGGCGCGGTACGCGTCCCCAAGGATCCCCGGCAGTTCGGGGGCGACCTTGGCGACGACGTCGGCCCGCTTGGCGGTGAGCGCCCGGGCCTGCACCTTGAGCCGGGCCCGGTCGAATCCCTCGGGCACGGGCGTCCCGGCTACCAGCGCGGACAGCAGCGAGGCCTGCGCGAGCGCAACGCGCTGGCGTGCGGGGCCGGTCACGGAGTCCGCGGCCGCCGTGCCGCCGCCGGAGCTCGCCGACGGGGACGCCTCCGTGAACGCCGACGCCACCGCCCCCGCCGACTCCCGCCGCACCGTCGACCGGATCGCTTCCAGCTCGCTCTCCAGCTCCGCGGCAGCCGGGAAGTTCTCGTCGCGCTCCAGCAGGACGCCCGGCGGGGTCACGCGGGACGCCAGGTCGGCGAGGATGTCGAGGACCGGCTCCGGGACCGGGTGGGCGTGGCTGTCGTGCCACACGCCGTCGCGCTCGAAGCCGCCCGCCACGTGGACGTAGGCGATGGCCTCGACGGGCAGCGCGGCGAGCGCCGCGGACGGGTCCTCACCGCGGTTGACGTGGTTGGTGTGCAGGTTCGCCACGTCGATGAGCAGACGTACGCCGGTGCGCTCCACCAGCTCGTACAGGAACTGGCCTTCGGTCAGCTCCTCGTCCGGCCAGGAGATCAGCGCCGCGATGTTCTCCAGGCCGAGCGGCACCGGCAGTGCCTCCTGCGCGATCCGCACGTTCTCGCAGAGCACGTCCAGGGCGTCGCGGGTGCGCGGCACCGGCAGCAGGTGCCCCGCCTCCAGCGGCTGCGACGCGGTGAGCGCCCCACCGGCCCGTACGAACGCGATGTGCTCCGTGACGAGCGGGGCGCCCAGGGCCCGGGCGCGCTCGGCGAGGGCGGTGAGCCGTTGTTCGTCGGGACGGTCCGCGCCGCCGAGGCCCAGCGACACCCCGTGCGGCACCACCGTGACACCGCGCTCGCGCAGCCGCCGCAGGGAGTCGGGAAGGTGCCCGGGGCAGACGTTCTCCGCCACGACCTCGACCCAGTCGACGCCCGGCATCCGCTCGACCGCGTCGGCGATCTCCGGCCGCCAGCCGATTCCGGTACCCAAGTGCTGCATGTCCCCCTCCTTCACGCGCGTGGCGATGTGACGGAGTGATGGCCCGGGCGCCTGGCGCCGAACCCGGCTGCGGGGACGTTCAGAGCAACATTTGAGGTTGCTTCGTCGGCCTACCCGGGATCGGGCCGGTCCGTGTCGACCTGTCCCGGCGTCGTCGGCGACGGCCGCGAGGTGGCCGAGACATCGCCTGTCGGCCCGGCCGGAGGTGGCGACGGCGCGATGCCGGAGGGTGGCGGAGGCCCGGTGGGGCTCGCGGTCTGCGTCGCGGCGGAGCCGTTCGCTATCGCGTCGAAGTCGACAAGACCGGTGGCCTCGAGCATCGTGATGTGGTCGAGCACGGTCTGGTTGGCGTCCGTGGCCAGCTGCCGGACCAGCGAGTTGCGGGTGCTGTCGCGGACCTGGGCGATCACGCTGAACACCTTGCCGTGCGCGGCTCGCAGCAGGTTGGCGAACTTCCGCTCGTAGTCCTGGCCCTGGGCCGCCGTCAGCTCCCGCAGCCAGCCCTGCTGCTGCTCGTTCGGCTGGTTGGGCAGCTCGATGTCGAGCTGCGCGGCGACGTTCCGTACCCGCTTGTCGAGATCGGTGTGGCCGACCACCAGATGGTCGCCCGCGGCCTTGATCGCCTCGGTGGGCGCCCGTTCCATGGCCTGCTGGCCCGCGGGTATCTCCCACAGCCCGGCGAGCCGCACCTTGACCACCAGCTCACGGTCCAGCGTGGACAGCGGACCCCAACGTGTGGCGACGGTGCCCGCGGCCAGGTTGGCGGGCCCGGTGCCCGACCGGTCGGCGTACGACCACACGGGGAAGGCGAGGGCGCCGATGGTGGCGACGAGCGCTGCGATGACGAGTCCTGTGCCGTTGATCCGACGCAGCACATGAGCCTCCCGGTGCGTGTGCCAGCTGAGCTGCCTCTGCTCGATCACGTGAACCACCGCCGAGCGCAAGGAAGTTCGAGCTACTTGGCGGTATCGAGAGGTACGTGCACCGTGGCCGGGATGTTCAAAGGCCGGTGAAGGGGGCGGCGGTCTGTTCCGGCCGCCGCCGCCCGCCCTCCCGCCCCGTCAACGATTCCGGTCAGCGATTCCGGTGCAGTGCCGGATGGTCCGCCACCACCGTGCACGAGCCGGGGGCGATCTCCGTAAAGCCGGCGTCGCGCACCACCGGCAGGCCGCTCGCGGTGAGTTCGTCCCAGTGCCCGGGATCCGCCGTGCGCACGGACAGCGGGAAGCCGGCGTCGAGCCAGGCCGAACGCTCCTCGTCCGCCAGCCCCCACCACGCCAGTTGCGCGCCGTGGCCCGCCTGCGCCATCGCCTTGCCCGCCGACATCTCGACGCCGGGGTTCAGCCACAGGACAGGAGCGGTCCCGTCGGCGTCGGCCGGGGCTTCCGGGTCGTCGAGGTCCGTGCCCGACACCTGCAGGCGTGCCAGGTCCTGCGGCCAGCCGTCCAGCGGCACCGGCGGGAAGACGCGCACCTCGGCGGACTTTCCGGTGACCGTGATGCCGGGCAGTGCCTCGGCCCGCCGCCACTCGGCGCCGCGCGCCCGCCGCACCACCTTGCGGATCCGGGCGTCCTCCCAGTCCCGCACCGCCTGCGCCCACACTCCGTCGCCCCGCGACCGCTCGTCGCTCAGCATCGTCAGGACGGCACGGGCGGCGGTCTCCAATGCGTCCGTACGGGCCGGGGGAGCGGCGCGCTCGATGCGTACGACCAGGGGCAGTACGAACTGGGGGGCCGTGTCGCGCACGGTCCGTCGCGGAAGGAAGGGACTCTCGGGGACTGCGGCGGGTATGTCGGTGCCGGGCGTGCTGGGGGCGTCGTGGCTGCTCACCCGTCCAGTCTGCCAGGGGGATGATCGGTTCTTCGGGCCCGGCCCTGTGCCGCCCGGTCCGGCCGGTGCCTCAGCCCGAGCAGGCCGTGCGCTGCGCCTCCTGCCATTCGCAGACCGGGCACAGCGTGACGCCCTTGTACGACTCCGGATAATCGGTGGGCTCACGGCACAGGACGCACTCGGCGAAGGGAGGGCCGTCCGCCTTCGCGGACGGGTGCGCGGCGGTGCCGGGGGCGGCGTCCTGGCCGGTCGCGTCGCGGGTGGTGCAGTACGAGTCCTCCATGCCGCCAGCCTAGAACGCCGGGGCCCTGGTCGGCCCGTCTATCGGCGGCTCCTGGCCTCCGCCGCCTTCGGGGCCTGCCCTGCCTTCGCCCCGATCAGCTCCGACACCTTCACGAACCGGAACCCGCGGTCACGCAGCTCCGGGACGATCGTCCGTACCGCCTCCTCCGTCACCGGAGCCGCGCTTCGCGTGCAGTGCATCACCACGACGGAACCGGGCCGGACCCCGTCCAGCACCTGCTGCGCCACCGCATGGGCATCCGTCGCGAACGCGTCGCCGCTCACCACGTCCCACTGCACGGCCGTGACGCCGACGGGTGTCAGCTCCCGCAGCGCACGGTCGTCGTAACAGCCGCCGGGGAAACGGAAGTACGGCATCACATGCGGTACGCCCGCCTTGCGGAACGCCGTGAAGGCGCGCTCCACGTCGGAGCGCATCCGCGCGGGCTCGATGGTCGGCAGGCCATAGCAGTCGGAGGTGAAGGCGTAGTGGCTGTAGGAGTGGTTGGCGATCTCGAAGAGGGGGTCGCGGCCCATGGAGCGGGCCTCGGCCGGGTACTCGTCGGCCCACCGTCCCGTCATGAAGATGGTCGACGGCACCTTCAGACGGCGCAGCGTGGCGATGAGTTCCGGGTTGTCGAAGTGCTCCCCGGCCACCGCTCGTGGGCCCTCGTCCGCGGTCATGTCTGCGTCGAACGTGAGCGCCACGACCTTCCCGGCGGTGCGCGGACCGTTCTTGAAGACCGGGGTCAGTCCGGCGGGACCGGGCGCGAGAGTGGGCGGCCGCGACGGGGACGGCGAGGGAGCGGCCGATGGCGAGGCGGTGGCGGTCGCGCGGCCTCCATGCTCCGGAAGTCCGGCGTCCTGCACGCCGTGGGCGCCGCACCCGACCAGTACGGCGCCCAGCGCGCAGAGCGCGGCGCTCCACGCGCGGCGCGTGATGATTCTCCGTGCAGAGGTGATCACTCGGTGAACATATAGTTCTAAAACCGGCTTATCGGTGGGATGTCGCGCCGGACACCCCCGTTCGGCCCGCCGAAGTCACCCGCTTGCCCGGCGGGAGAGTCGCCCGTCCGTCGCACACGCGGCCGCGTATCCGCCTTGCAGGTCAGGGGTGCGGGTGGGCCGGCACGTGCGTGGCCTCCTCGATCTCGTGGGCGGCCTTGCGCAGCAGCTGCCGTGCCAGGTCGTTGAGCGCCCGCGCAGCGGCGAGCTCCTCGCCCACGCGATTCTGCACGGGGTCGTCCGGGTGCCGTTTGGCGTGCCCGTGAGCCTTCAGCTCGGTACTGTCCGGCAGGCGCAGTGCCGCGTTCGCACCGGTGTCGCTGCCGTCTTCGTCGATGCCCAGATCCACATGCCAGGTTGCGTCGTTCGGATTCGGCATGACGATCGCCTTCTTTCCTACGTGCTCGCCATCGCGTTGCACCGCCGCGGGACGCCCGGAATCTCCATATTCAATCCTGTACGTCCGAAAGGGTGACGTCCAATCCTGTACGCCCCTGAAAGCGCGGGCGCAAGCCGTGAAGGGGTGTGGTCACACTGCGTACCGCACGAGAGCTCTGAGTGTCGCCACGCCGGTGGGGCGGGTGCCGGAGCGGCCTGGGCGCACGGGCCCGGGCCGCTCAGGACCCCTTTCTCTTACCAGGGCCCGGTCACCGCGAAGGTCGTGCCGGGCGTGTAGCAGTTGACGTACATGGTGGAGCTGTCGGGGGAGAAGGTGACGCCGGCGAACTCCCCCCACTCCGGGGCCTCGGCTGTACCGATGTTCTGGCGCCCGCGCGCCATCGCGTAGACCTCGCCGCGCCGCGTCACGCCGAACACGTGCTGGGCTCCCGCCCCGTCCTCGCAGACCATGAGGCCGCCGCTGGGTGCCAGGCAGATGTTGTCCGGTTCCTCGCCGGGCAGCTGCACATCGGTGTCCGGGCCGAAGACGATCACCAGGGTGAGACGGCGCCGGGCCGGGTCGTACCGCCAGATCTGACCGAAGTGGTCGGCGGCCGAGCCCTCGCGGCTGCGTGCGTACGACGAGACGAAGTACACGGATGTGCCGCCCCAGTAGCAGCCCTCCAGCTTCTGGGCGTGCGTGATGCCCTTCGTGCCGAAGTCCTGGAGGCGGACGGGTGTCGAGGTGGCGAGCGGGTCCGGGACGTCGGCCCACTCGATGCCGTCGAACGTCGTGCCCGTCTCCTGGACGGCGGAGAGGTCTGGCACGCCCGGTACGCGCATGGCCTGCAGCCTGCCGCCGGCCCGCAGGGAGCCGAGCCCGCCCTCCGGCTTCTCGGGCAGGAAACGGTAGAAGAGGCCGAAGGGCTTTTCGAAGGCGTCCTCGGTCTCGTAGACGGTGCCCCAGCGCGGATCGACCGCGATCGCCTCGTGCTGGAAGCGGCCCATCGCGGTGAGCGGTACGGCTCCGGAGCGGTGCGGATCCGACGGATGGACCTCGAAGATGAAGCCGTGGTCCTTGGTGTAGCCGTTGGTGCCGGCCTTGTCCTCGGTCTCCTCGCAGGTCAGCCACGTTCCCCAGGGGGTACGCCCACCCGCGCAGTTGACGGCGGTGCCGGCGATCGTGACGCGCTCCCCCAGGACGTTGTCATGGCTGTCGAGGGTCAGCGCGGTACAGCCGCCCTTGGCCGCCGGGTCGTAGGTGAGGCCGTCGACCGTCGGTACGGGGATCCTGCCGGTGACACGGTTCTCGTGGTTGCGTACGAGGTGCACGCGTCCCTGTCTGCCCGCGAAGGCGGCCATGCCGTCGTGGTTGCTGGGCACCTTGCCCTCGCCCGAGCGCAGGTCGTCGCCCTCGCGGGAGAGCACCTTGTAGTGGAAGCCCTGCGGGAGGTCGAGCAGGCCGTGCGGGTCGGGTACGAGCGGGCCGTATCCCGTCCTGCCCTGGGCGGCGGCCGTGCCCGCGAAGAGTTCGGAGAGGGCGCCGCTGAAGGCGATGCCAGCGCCGACCGCGCCGGTGCGGGCGAGGATCTGGCGCCGAGATTGCCGAGATTGCTGGGCTCGCGGAGATTGCCGTGGTGCGGACCGTTGCGCCGGAGGGTGTCCTTCCGGGGACGCTTGTTCCGAGGGCGGTTGTTCCGAGGGCCGCGAGGATGCGGGCTGTGCGGACGCAGACATGGGGCAACCTCCTGTTGGCGGACAGGAAACTGTGACCCGCCTGTGTGTACCACTCACCGAGGATCTCGGGAACCACGCCTGCCGCCGGGGGCCACGCGAGTCACGTGCCGTCACGGACGCCGGGGCGGCGTCCGCGGGCTCGTGTGGTGTCGGCCGCCTTCCAGCCGTGTCTGACAGCCTGACTGTCCGTCAGGCGGCTGGGTCTTTTCGGGTCTCTCGGGAGGAGGGTTCAGGCGTCTGTCCGGAGAGGGGAGTCCGAGGATGTCCAGGAGGGGGACTCGACCTCGGGCGACTCGGCGGACTTGGACGGATTGGGCGACTCGTCTGGCGTTCCGGCCGGTGCGTCCGCCTGAGCCGGTGAGTCCTCGGGCGCCGTGGCCGGGTTCGGCTGGGGTGGGGCGGCCGGGTTCCCCTCGGTCACCGCACCTACGGGCGCGGGCGCGGGCGCGGGGGCGACGGGCGTGGTGGCGGGGGCCGGTTGCTGCTGGGCGGCGCGTTCGAGGAAGCGCAGCAGCTCCACGGGGAAGGGGAGCACCAGCGTGGAGTTCTTCTCGGCGGCGACCGCCACCACGGTCTGCAGCAGGCGGAGTTGGAGTGCGGCAGGCTCGTCGGACATCACCCCGGCCGCCTCCGCCAGCTTCTTGGAGGCCTGCAGTTCGGCGTCGGCGTTGATGACGCGGGCGCGGCGTTCCCGGTCGGCCTCGGCCTGCCGGGCCATGGACCGCTTCATCGTGTCCGGCAGGGACACGTCCTTGATCTCGACCCGGTCGATCTGCACGCCCCAGCCCACCGCCGGGCTGTCGATCATCAGCTCCAGGCCCTGGTTGAGCTTCTCCCTGTTCGACAGCAGATCGTCCAGGTCGCTCTTGCCGATGATCGAGCGGAGCGAGGTCTGCGCCATCTGGGAGACCGCGAAGCGGTAGTCCTCGACCTGGACGATCGCATTGGCCGCGTCGACCACCTTGAAGTACACGACGGCGTCGACCCGGACCGTCACGTTGTCCCGTGTGATGCCCTCCTGGGCCGGCACGGGCATGGTCACGATCTGCAGGTTCACCTTCCGTATCCGGTCCACCATGGGGATGATCATGGTGAATCCGGGTTGGCGTACGTCGCCGAGCACGCGCCCGAGGCGGAAGATCACGCCCCGCTCGTACTGCTTGATGATCCTGGCTCCCGCCATGACGTACACCACTCCGGCAGCGCCAGCGGCCGCTACCGCTGCCAGCAGATCCTCGAGCATGACGACCCCCTGGTCCCTGACGTCTGATTCCGTCTGAGCCGCCCGATGGTGCCGTTGTCGGCACTATTGCCACGATAGGACGCGCTCGGTGCGCGGTCGAGCAGTCGAGCGCGGGTGGGCCGAGAACGGTGCGTGAGGTCCCGTACGGCTGCCGTCACGGCGGCGGGCTGAGTGCCCCGGTGGCGGTGTGCCCGTGCCGCAGGCGGCGACGTCGCCGGTCGCGCCGATGGTGTGCATCGGACCTGCGCCGCTGAGCGCGGCACGGGCGGGCCGCTGACCAGGATGTACGCGTGCCGGCGGAGGCGTACGCCGCTCAGGAGGCGTGCGTCCGCTGCAGGGTCCGCCGGCTGAGGAGTTCCGCGAGGCCGTGTCGCGTTGCGGCCAGCACGACGCGGTCTTCGGGGCGCAGCACATGGCCGGGGTGCAGGTCCCAGACCAGCTCGGACGGGCGGCCGCCGGAGTACGGCGAGGGGCCGGCGGACAGGTCGGGCAGCCGTTCGCCGGGAGCGGCAGAGTCCAGGGCGAGCACCCGCCAGGCGCCGGGCCGGAACGCCTCCTCGACCGTGCGGCCCTCGAGCTGCGGATGGCCGGCCACGTCGACGGCGGCGAACAGCAGCACCTGCCGCTCCACCGGGATCGCACCCAGGACCTGGCGCCCCATCATGGCCCCGGCGAAGGCGGGCGCGGCGAGGTGCGAGACGCTGCGGCTGCGGGTCAACGCGCCCGGGTGCGCGGCGCGCAGGGTCCGGAAGACGGCGGTCGCGAAGTCGTCGTCGTACAGCCGCAGCGACACGCGCAGGTCGGGCCTGACCGACCGGGCGACCAGCGCGGCCTCGAGGTTGGTGGTGTCGGAGCTGGTGACCGCGAGCAGGGAGTGCGCCCGCCCGATCTTGGCGGCCTGCTGGACGCCCTCGTGCGTGATGTCGCCCAGGACCACCGGGACCCGCAGCCGCCGGGCCAGGGCGAGGCCTCGCGCCTCCGGGTCGGACTCCACGCACACGACGGGGATGTCGAGCTCGCGCAGCCGGGCCAGCACCCGGGTGCCGATCTTGCCGAGGCCGAGGAGCACGACGTGGCCGGACAGCCCGCGCGGCGGCCGGCGCAGCGCGTTCCCGCTGCGGAACGTGCCCAGCGCCTCCAGTACGGCCGCGAGCAGCACCGGAAGCAGCAGCAGACCCACCAGCCCGGACAGCAGCTGGAGCACCTTGCGGCTGGTCCGCTCGTGCAACGCCGGGTCGTTGATGGCGAAGAGATCCAGCAGCGTCAGATACGTGGCATGCAACGGACTCTCGCCGGTCGTCAGGATGGCGGCGACCGCGAGGGCGACCACGCTGCCCACCAGGGTCGCGAAGGACCAGCGCAGCCGGCGCGACAGCAGGGAGGCGAAGGGGGCGCTGCGGCCGGCGGGCAGGGCCGGGCCCGAGTACGACACGGTCTCCAGTACGACTGTGCCGCGGCCGGTCGAGGAGGCCACCGACTGTTCGTCGGGCAGCAGCCGGGGCCCTTCCGTCCCGCTGCCCTCCGCGCCCTCGGCGGCCGCCGGGTCCGTCGAGATCGCCGAGAGCAGGGCCAGGGTGCACAACCCCGGGTCGGCGACCTCGCCGGGCGCCGGCGGGGTGCGTTCCACGGCCCGCAGGAGCAGTCCGTCGGCCTGGACGACCTTGCTGGTGCCGGCCACGGCGCTCGCGGCCAGGGCCGGTGCGGCGGTGTCGGCGTCCGAGAGCACGGTGGTGGACGCGTCGTGCGGTTCCGTGTCAGGTCCGGGTGCGGCCAGTGCGGCCGCCTGGTCGAGCAGGGCCTCCAGATACTGGCCGAGCCGGCGGTTGTAGAGCCGGATCACCAGCCGCAGCCGCGGGTTGAGGCGGCGCGCCGTCAGCGCGGCCCGGATGTTGGTCTCGTCGTCGTCATGGACGAGCGCGAGCGCCGCCGCGTGCTCCACGCCCGCCTCGGCCAGGATCGCCTCCGTGGGCTCGGCGGCCTCCAGCAACCGCTCCGGCGGGGCGGAGTCGCCGTTGCGGGCGGCGCCGTCGGCGGTGGCGCCACCGGAGTTCCTGCCGTTGGCGGCCACGGCGTCGGCGGCCCCACCGGCCGCAGCCGTGCCGTTGCCGTTGCTGTTGCCGTTCGTCCGCGTCACCGCCGCTGACATCCGCCCGAGCAGCGACGAGGCGCGCGCCCGGCCCACGACGGGTCGCAGCCCGCTCTGGCCGGCGGGTGGCACGACCAACGTGACCTGCTCGCCGTACAGGCCGCGGAGCTCCGCGGCGAGCCGGTGGGCCAGCGCGTCGTCACCGCAGACCACCATGTGGCCGGCGGCGGGCGTGGACGCGGTCTGCTGAGGCGGAAGGCTGGACATGATCAGCAAGACTGCCGCAGACGGCACTCCAGTTCCACCGAAACCGGCGAACAGACACACGAACGCGCCCGAGTTGGGCATCCGCCGACGCCCTCGGCCGCCGGAGCCACGCCGCAGGCGTGCGCGGGCGCCCGCGCACGCCCGGCTACTCGCCGACCAGCCCCTTCGCGTCCCTCGCCAGGGCGGTCAGCCGCGAGATCGCCCGGAAGTACTTCTTCCGGTAGCCGCCGCGCAGCATCTCCTCGCTGAAGAGCTTGTCGAACGGCAGCCCGGAGGCCAGGACGGGGACCTCGCGGTCGTACAGCCGGTCGGCCAGTACGACGAGGCGCAGCGCCGTCGACTGGTCGGGGACCGGCTGCACGTCCGTGAGGCAGACCGCCTTCAGGCCGTCCGCCAGCGCGCCGTACCGGCTGGGGTGCACGCGCGCGAGGTGGTTCAGCAGATGCGGGAAGTCGTCCAGCGAGGCGCCCGGCGTGGCATACGCGGCCCGTGTCACCTGGTCGTCGGAGAACGGCGCGGGCGCCTCAGGAAGGCCGCGGTGGCGGTAGTCCTCGCCGTCGATGCGCAGGGCGCGGAAGTGCGCGGACAGGCCCTGTATCTCACGGAGGAAGTCGGCGGCCGCGAACCGGCCCTCGCCCAGCTTCCCGGGCAGCGTGTTCGACGTCGCGGCGAGCGCCACACCCGCGTCGACCAGCTTGCCGAGCAGCGTGGACACCAGCACCGTGTCGCCCGGGTCGTCGAGCTCGAACTCGTCGATGCAGAGCAGGCTGTGGCCGCTCAGCGTCTGCACGGTCTGCTGGAAGCCGAGCGCACCGACCAGATTGGTCAGCTCCACGAACGTGCCGAACGCCTTCCGCTCGGGCGCGGCCGGCGTGGCATGCCAGAGCGAGGCCAGCAGATGCGTCTTGCCGACGCCGTACCCGCCGTCGAGATACACACCGCGCGGACCGGACGGCACGGCGGGCTTCGCCCGTCCGCCGAACCACCGACGCTTGCCGCTCCCGGAGGCGTGCGCCCCGCCGAGCCCGGCCGCGAAGCCGCTCAGGACCTGTACCGCCTCGCGCTGGCTGGGCTGGTTCGGGTCCGGAATGTACGTATCGAAGCGCACCGAGTCGAAGCGCGGCGGCGGCACCATCTCGGCGACGAGCCGGTCCGCGGGGACGTGCGGCTCACGGGCGCACAGGGACAGCGGGGCCGCTTCGGTTATCGGGCTGTGCCCGCGGGCGGCTGTGGAGGACGACACGCTTCCCCACTTTAGGGGGCGTGGAAGACTGATCGACATGCGACGCCTGTTCCCTGTGACCGACGAAACAGCAGACCGTACGGGTTCCACGGAGTCCGCCGACCGCGACTGGGGGGTCGAAGAGCTCGCCGACGCGTATGCGTACCCGGCCGACCAGGACGTGTGGCTGCGCGCCAACATGGTGTCGACGCTCGACGGAGCCGCCCAGCATGAAGGCCGCTCGCAGCCCATCTCCTGCGAGACCGACATGCGCATCTTCGGGGCGCTGCGCGGGCTCGCGGACGCCGTGGTCGTGGGCGCGGAGACCGTCCGCCTCGAGGGTTACCGGCCCGCACGCGCGCGTGAGGCGTTCGCCGCTCGCCGTGCCGCGGCGGGACAGGGGCCGGCGCCCGCCATCGCGGTCGTCAGTGCGAGCCTGGAACTGGACTTCTCCCTCCCCCTCTTCACGGAGCCGCTCGTCCCCACTCTCCTGGTGACGGGTGCGGCCGCGCCCCCGGACCGACTGCGGGCCGCGGAGCAGGCGGGCGTCGAGGTGGTGATCGCCGGCGAGGGAGTGGGCGCGGAGCCCGCCCGGGTCGTACGGGCGCTCGCCGACCGCGGTCTGAGGCGGCTGCTGACCGAGGGCGGACCGCGCCTGCTCGGCCAGTTCGTGGCCGCGGACGTCCTTGACGAGTTCTGTCTGACACTGTCCCCGATGCTGGCCGCGGGGGCGGCGCAGCGGATCGTCGGAGGGGCGGAAGTGGATGTGCTGAAACGATTCGCCTTGGCCTCTCTCTTGGAGGACACTGGGTTCCTCTTCGCTCGCTACCGTCGTAACCGACACACAGTGGAATGACTCGTTCCGCTTCGTCTTCGCAGGCAAACTGAATCTTGGAGACCCCGTGCAGAGGCGGGGCGGGATGGTTTCCGAAGGGGCACTTCGCGGCCCATGGAGGAGAGGGCTCCTGTCGTGTTCACGAGCGTATTGATGATCGAGAAGGCCCTGACATCCGCCGACGTGGAGTTCATCACCAGCTTGCACGGTGACGAGGAGGTTTCCTTCCACGTACTGCTGCAGCCGCGCGGCGACCAGGCGGACCGGCTGCTGCGCGCCATCGACGACATCGCGATGGGTGAGCTCGACGAGGCCGCCCACGAGCACGAGACCCCCGAGGGCACGGACGCGGTGGCCGTCGGCGAGAGGGCGCTGGACGTCTCGCTGGCGGCTCTGCGCGCCTCGGGCTGCACCGCGGAGGGGCAGCTGATCGAGGACCACCCGCTCGACGCGCTCAAGACGCTCGTCGCGGAGAGGGACGCCGACGAGGTCATCGTGCTGACCGACCCCCACTATGTGGAGGAGTTCTTCCATCGCGACTGGGCGTCGCGGGCGCGGCACAAGGTGGGGGTGCCGGTGCTGAAGCTGTTCTCGCACAAGAAGGCGTAGGGGTCTTCGGCGGGGGCGGCTTTTTGTGAGTTGCGGCGGCTTGCCGGGTGCGGGCCTGTGGGTGGCTGGTGCGCCCACGGCCGGTGGGTGGGTCGGGGCCGCGCCGGGATGTACTCCCCCAGTGCCTTAAGGGCCTGGGAGGTGCCCCCAAGTCTGGCGCCGAGCCGTACGTCGTCGGGTCAGCCCACACTGTGCGCCAGCCTCCCCCAGTGCCTTAAGGGCCTGGGAGGTACCCCCAGCGGGCGCGCATCCCGGCACGTCCCCTTCGGCGCGCTCGCGGCTTCCGGCCGGTGACCGGTTCCCGCTTGCAGCGGCAGGCGGGGTGGGCGGCTGCGCCGTCAAGCGCCACTACGGCGGGTGCCCCTGTTCCTACGGGCGCCCGGACCGGCCGGGGCGCTGCCGGCCACCCGCAAGGCATAGGCTGGGGGCCCGCTCCGGCGTTGTTCCGCCGGGGGCGGCGGCCCCAGCCGTATACCTTGCCCGACCGCCCGTACCTCGTCACCTGGGAGACACACGCATGGCACCCGGCCTTCCCACCGCCATGGACCGACCGCACTTCATCGGCATCGGCGGCGCCGGAATGTCAGGGATCGCGAAGATCCTCACCCAGCGCGGCGCCAAGGTCGCGGGCAGTGACGCGAAGGACTCCGCGACCGCGGACGCGCTGCGCGCGCTGGGCGCCACGGTGCACATCGGTCACGCCGCGGCGCACCTGGCCCGGGACGCCACCTGTGTCGTCGTCTCCTCTGCGATCCGCGCCGACAACCCCGAGCTGGCCCGCGCCGCCGAGCTGGGCATCCCGGTGGTCCACCGTTCGGACGCCCTGGCATCGCTGATGGACAGCCTGCGCCCGATCGCGGTCGCCGGTACGCACGGCAAGACCACGACGACGTCGATGCTGGCGGTGTCCCTCACCTCCCTCGGCCTGAACCCGTCGTACGCGATCGGCGGCGACCTGGACGCCCCCGGCTCGAACGCGCACCACGGCACCGGCGAGATCTTCGTGGCGGAGGCGGATGAAAGCGACCGCAGCTTCCACAAGTACGCGCCCGAGGTCGCGATCGTGCTCAACGTGGAGCTGGACCACCACGCCAACTACGCGTCCATGGACGAGATCTACGAGTCGTTCGAGACGTTCGCCGGAAAGATCGTCCCCGGCGGGACGCTGGTGATCTCCGCGGACCACGAGGGCGCCCGCGAGCTGACCCGGCGGATCGGGGACGGTGTCCGGGTGGTGACGTACGGCGAGGCCGAGGACGCCGACGTCCGTGTCCTTTCCGTCGTCCCGCAGGGACTGAAGAGCGAGGTCACCGTCCTGCTCGACGGTGCCGAGCTGACCTTCACGGTCTCGGTCCCCGGCCGGCACTACGCGCACAACGCGGTCGCGGCCCTGGCAGCGGGCGCCGCGCTCGGCATCCCGGCGGCGGACCTCGCCCCCGCCCTCGCCTCCTACACCGGCGTCAAGCGCCGCCTCCAGCTCAAGGGCGAGGCCGCGGGCGTGCAGGTCATCGACTCCTACGCCCACCACCCGACCGAGATGACCGCCGACCTGGAGGCGATGCGCTCGGCCGCCGGAGACTCCCGGATTCTCGTCCTCTTCCAGCCGCACCTCTTCTCCCGCACGCAGGAGCTCGGCACGGAGATGGGCGAGGCGCTGGCCCTCGCCGACGCCTCGGTGGTGCTCGACATCTACCCGGCCCGCGAGGACCCGATCCCGGGCGTCACGAGTGCCCTGATCATCGACGCGGCACGGGCGGCCGGCGCGGACGTGCAGGCCGTGCACGACAAGGCCGCGGCGCCCGAGGTCGTCGCGGGAATGGCCAAGCCCGGTGATCTGGTTCTCACCATGGGCGCGGGCGACGTGACGGAGCTCGGCCCGCAGATCTTGGACCATCTGTCGAAGTAGCCGGAGTGAGGGGCTGAGCTTCATGTCGTACGACGTCGAAAAGCCGGACGAGCAGTGGCGGGCGGAGCTGACCCCGGCGGAGTATGCGGTGCTGCGCCAGGCCGGGACGGAGCCCGCGTTCACCGGCGAGTACACGAACACCAAGGCGAAGGGCGTCTATTCGTGCCGCGCCTGCGGCGCCGAACTCTTTACCTCGGACACCAAGTTCGAGTCGCACTGCGGCTGGCCGTCCTTCTTCGACCCGAAGGACACCGACGCGGTCGAACTCATCGAGGACCGGTCGCACGGAATGGTGCGCACGGAGGTGCGGTGCGCGCGGTGCGGCTCGCACCTGGGGCATGTGTTTGAGGGCGAGGGCTATCCGACGCCGACCGACCAGCGGTACTGCATCAACTCGATCTCGCTGCGGATGGAGCCTGAAGAGGGCTGACGAGTTCACCGCCTACTTGATGAACGCGTTGGCGATCACGACCATCACGCCGAGCAGCGCGTCGACGCAGGCGATCACCAGGGAGGAGTGCCAGGTCCGTCCCGCGGCGCGCATCGCGAACAGGCCCCAGCTGAAGAGCAGCAGGATGTTGAAGCCGAACGCGATGTACTCGATCTCCTTGGAGTCCCACCATCCGTGGCCCGCGCCGAAGAACATCAGCACCGTGGGCAGCGTGGCCACCACCAGCGGCCACTCCTCCGCAAGTACGCGCAGCGCGGTCCGTACGTCGAGACGGGCGGGCCGCTCGCCGCGCCGGGCGATGATGTGTGCGTAGCCGTGGGCGAGGGCCGAGGCGCACGCGGTGAACAGCAGCCATGCGGAGTCGTACAGGCGGTCGGCGCGGGACGTCTCCCCGTACTGGGTCAGCGCGGCAGCGAGGGAACTCGCCAGCACGGCCCCGTACACACCTCCGAACAGCACGTTGGGCTGAGCGAGCACCCCGCGGAGGCGCCGGCCGGAGAGACGGAGGGTGCTGTCGTGCATGGCGGTGGACCTCCGACGTCGCGGGCGGGGGTGTCCGTACGGGGTGCTGGGAACCATCCCCGCTGGTAGGGCCGCCGGATCCCCCCGAACGGGTCTCGGACCCGCGCGCCGGTCGTGCCGCCTCAGCCCTCGTCGTCGTCCTGGCCCTCCTTGTGCCCCTTCTGCTTCTTGTCCGCCGCGGGTGGCGCGTCGGTGGCGACGGGCGACGCGGACTCCGTGGCCGCCGGGCTACCGGGAGCCGTGGAGTTCGTACCGGCGTCCGTCGTGGTCCCCGGGTCGGCCGACTGTTCCCCGGAGCTGCCGTCGGGCGCGAACCAGACCATGCCGATCAGCAGGGAAGCGACGAAGAGCGCGACGGCCGCGACGAGGCCCGTCACCCTCGGACGGCGCCCCGCCAGCGCGCGCAGACCGCTGCCGCTGCGCGCCGGAGGACGCTGCCGGGCATGAGCCGACCGGCCTTCCCCCATCGCCTTGAGGGCACGGGAGGTACCCCCGGTGGTGGGCTTGCTGTACGACGCGGTGTGCCTGGCCCGGGCAGGCCCGGCATCCGGGCGAGGCGCATGCGGTGTCGCTCCGGGCGTGGCCGGGGCTGTTGCGTACGGGGGCGTTGTCGCCCCGAACGTGGAGGGCGCCGTGTGCGAGGGCGCCGGACCGGCGGCCGGTGTCGTCGGCGGCAGCGGTTCGGGATGTCCGCGCCACGCATCCGCCCGGAACCAGTCCGCGACCTGCTGCGCCGACGGGCGGTCCTCGGGCTGCTTGGCGAGCAGGCCGAGCAGGTAGTTCTCGAAGGCGGGCGGGACCGCTACCCCCAGCTGCCCCGGCGGCACCGGCGGGCTGTCGACGTGCTGGTAGAGCAGCGCGGTGGCGCTGTCCGCCGCGAACGGAGGTCGCCCGGCCAGCAGTTGGTACAGGACGCACCCCAGCGAGTAGACGTCGGAGGCCGGGCCCGCCTGCTTGCCGAGGGCGCGCTCCGGGGCGAGGTAGAGGCCGGTGCCCACGATCTGTCCGGTACTGGTGAGCGCGGCCGCCGGGTCGTCGAGGAACCGGGCGATGCCGAAGTCGCCGAGTTTCACGGTGCCGTCGGCGGCGAGCAGCAGATTGCCGGGCTTGATGTCCCGGTGCACCACGCCCTCACGGTGCGCCGCGGCCAGTCCCGCCGCGGCCTGGGCGGCGATGGCGGCGACCCGCTCAGGTGCGAGGCGGCCCCCGTCCGAGGTCTCCTGGGCGAGGCTGCCGCCCTCGACGAACTCCATGACGAGGTAGAAACGCCCGTCCCAGGCACCGAAGTCGAAGACGCCCACCACGTGCGGATGACTCAGCCGCGCAGAGGTCTGCGCCTCCAGCCGGAAGCGGGCCGTGGCCGAGGGATCCGGATCCTGGCTCAGCAGCAGTTTCACGGCGACCGCCCGGCCGAGCACCTCGTCGGTGGCGCGCCACACCTCGCCCATGCCGCCCCGGCCGATCGGGGAGTGCAACCGGTATCGATCCGCCACCAGCACTTGCGCACCAACCTCGTTCCGGACAGCAGCCAACTGGACGGCCACGGAACGCATTTCGCCCACGGACGTGGGAGTTGGGGGAGCCGCAGCCGTCTCAGCTTACCGGCGGTCGGTGCGGCTGCCGCACGCCACCACCCCCTCTCACCAGCTGTTCCGGAAGTCGCGGGGCATGGTGCAGTGCCGTCAGGGTGCTGTCACCGAGTCATCCCGGCGTGTCGGACTTGCCCTCCTCCGGGTCCTCCGTGGGCCCCTCCGCCGGGCCCGGTGCCGGACCCTCCTCCGGCCCGGCGTCCTTGCGCCCCCGCGGCTGCGCGTCCGGCCCCTGGGCACGCACGCGCTGGACGTGCTCCAGGGATTCGCGCAGCTCCGTCAGCCAGTCGTCCGTGTGCTGCTGGACCAGGCGTACGCACCAGGCGAGCGCATCGCTGCGGCTGCGGGCCACGCCGCCCGCGATCAGCGTGTCGAGGACCTGACGCTCGGGCTGCCGCAGCCGGGTCATCACCGGCGCGGCGACATGGGTGAACAGAGCGCGCTCCCCGCCGCACTCCACGCCCCACGAGACCTTCCGGCGGAAGCGGTGCTCGGCCTCGCGGGCCACGGCGACGCGGCCCTCGCGGGTACGTTCACGGAACTCCTGGATACGGCCCTGCACGGCCGCCTCCCGCTCGGCGTCCGAGGCGTCCTCGGCCAGCCGGGGTCCGGGGATGCGTCCGATGACGGTGATCTCCTCGCGGTCCACCGTCACATCCAGCAGGCTCTCGAAGAGATCGTCCGGCAGGCGGCCGGCGAACCAGCCGCGTAGCTTCTCACGCTGATCGGCTGTAATCATGTAATCAAAGTTACGCCGATGCAGGTGGAGTGCAAGGGGTTGCCTTGAAGGAGCTCTAAAGGGGTTGCTTCCGTGGGTGCCTGCTCGGGTACTGTGTGGCGTCTCCAGCACTGGAGGGAAGCAGCAACTCGAAGACGACCGAGGAGGTGGGACCCATTACCGCTGCAGCAGGCTGGGTGCTCTCACCGAGTGTTCGCACGGTCGCTCAGGCATAGGCGAGCGCGAGAGCGCCCTTCGGCATCTCGAAAGGCTCTCATGTCGGCTTCGCCGTCCCTTCCCCCCTTCTCCGACGCCACCTCTCTCTCCGACCGCACCTCCCTCTCCACCGTGGTCACCACGTTGCGGGCCGGGGGCTGCGTCTTCGCCGAGGAGGAGGCCCGCGTGCTCGTCTCCGCGGCCCGCACATCCGACGAACTCGCCGCCATGGTCGACCGGCGGGTCGCCGGCCAGCCCCTCGAACACGTCGTCGGCTGGGCCGAGTTCCACGGCCTGCGGATCGCCGTCGACCCCGGCGTCTTCGTGCCCCGCCGCCGTACCGAGTTCCTCGTACGGCAGGCCGCCGCCCGTGCCCGTCCAGGCGCTGTCGTCGTGGATCTCGGCTGCGGCTCGGGAGCGCTGGGCGCCGCGGTGGCCGCGTCCCAGGAGCGGGTCGAGCTGCACGCCGCCGACATCGACCCGGCCGCGGTGCGGTGTGCCCGCCGCAATGTCGCCGCCGCGGGCGGCCGGGTCTACGAGGGCGACCTCTACGAACCGCTGCCCGCCGCCCTCCGGGGCCGCGTCGACATCCTGCTCGCCAACCTGCCCTACGTACCGACGGACGAGATCGGACTGCTGCCCGCCGAGGCCCGGGTCCATGAGGCACGCGTCGCGCTGGACGGGGGCGCGGACGGGCTCGACGTCCTGCGGCGGGTGGCCGCGGAAGCGGCTCTCTGGCTGGCACCGGGCGGTCATCTGCTGGTCGAGACGACCGAACGACAGGCACCGGCCGCGTGCGCGGCCTTCGCCGGCTGCGGGCTGACGCCACAGGTCGCCGCGTCCGAGGAGCTGTACGCCACCGTCGTCATCGGAACGAGGCTCGACCCGGGTGACGGGCTCCGCGAAGGCGGCCAGAGGGCGGAGTAGGAAGCGGCGCGCTCGTACGGGCTGATCAGGAAGCGAGCTCCCGTGCGCGGCGCGCCGCCTCGGCCACCGGACCGCGGTGCACCGGCCCGTGGCCCGGCAGCAGGACGTCGGCCGCGAGCGGCTGCATGACGTCGAGCGAGGCGAGGGCGCGTCGCCGGTCGTGGTCGAACATCACCGGCAGCAGCTGGGGCCCACGCGCGCGTGCCGTGGGATGCCCGCTGACCAGGGCGTCCCCGGAGATCAGAATCCCGGCGTCGGGGAGGTGGTACACGCAGTGGCCCTCGGTGTGGCCGGGGGTGTGGACGGGGACCGGGCGGCCCGGCAGATCGAGCGGACCCTGGGCGGGGAACGGCTGCGGATCGGTGACGGGGACCTTGGCGGTGCCGCCTGAGCGCAGTGCGTGCACCGCCCAGGGGAGCACACCCGGCCGCCACGCGTTCAACGCGACCTGGCCGACGGAGATCTGGTGGAGGAACTCGCGGCGGGCGTGCGGCACCTCGGCCTCGTGCAGGAGGACGGGTGTGCCGAAGGTGCGGCTGAGGTACTCCGCCGAGCCGATGTGGTCGTTGTGCGCATGCGTGATCAGCACGGCCGTCACCGCCTCGGGCGCGTGGCCGAGCGCCGCGAGCGACTCGAGCAGCTGCTCGCGGTCTCCCGGGTACCCGGTGTCCACCAGGGTGACGGCGTCGCCCTCGGTCAGGACGACCCAGTTCGTGTTGGAGCCGTGGACCAGATGCACGCCGGTGGCGACCTGGACGATGGCGTCTTCGCGCATGACCATCCCGAGTGTCGAACTGTGACAGAAGGTACGGTAGTTGATGTTCGTGCGGCTTGGCGCGCTCTTCCCCGTACGCTGTGCCCGCACTCGTCCGTTCACGCGATGGTGCGATCATCTCCGGCTGCGCGGATGTGCCTTTCGGGGCACGGGTATTGCCCGGCCATGAGCCAGCCGTTCGATCTGCCGCAGTTCTACATGCCGTATCCCGCGCGGCTGAATCCCCATGTCGAGGAGGCGCGGGCGCACTCCAAGCGGTGGGCGCGCGAGATGTCCATGCTGGAGGGATCCGGCATCTGGGAGGAGCGCGACCTCGACGCGCACGACTACGCGCTGCTGTGCGCCTACACCCACCCCGACTGCGACGGCCCGGCGCTGTCGCTGATCACCGACTGGTACGTATGGGTGTTCTTCTTCGACGACCACTTCCTGGAGACGTTCAAACGCAGCCAGGACCGGGACGGTGGCAAGGCATACCTGGACAGGCTGCCGCTGTTCATGCCCATGGACCTGTCGACGCCCGTGCCGGAGCCGCGGAACCCGGTCGAGGCCGGCCTCGCGGATCTCTGGGCGCGCACGGTGCCCGTAATGTCCCCCGAGTGGCGCAGACGGTTCGCGCAGTCGACCGAGAACCTGCTGGGCGAGTCCCTGTGGGAGCTGTCCAACATCCACGAGGGGCGGATCGCCAACCCCGTCGAGTACATCGAGATGCGCCGCAAGGTGGGCGGCGCACCGTGGTCGTCGGGTCTCGTGGAGTACGCGACGGCCGAGATCCCCGCGCCCGTCGCGGGCACCCGGCCGCTGCGCGTGCTGTGCGACACCTTCTCGGACGGCGTGCATCTGCGCAACGACCTCTTCTCGTACCAGCGTGAGATCGAGGAGGAGGGCGAGCTCAGCAATGGCGTGCTGGTCCTGGAGACCTTCCTCGGCTGTTCGACGCAGGAGGCCGCGGACACCGTGGGCGACCTGATCACGTCACGGCTGCAGCAGTTCGAGACGACGGCGCTGACCGAGCTTCCCGCGCTGTGTGCCGAGAAGGGGCTCACCTCCGAGGAGTGCGCGGCCGTGGCCGCGTACGTGAAGGGTCTGCAGGACTGGCAGTCCGGTGGGCACGAGTGGCACTTGCGCTCCAGCCGCTATATGAACGAGGGCGCCCTGAGCGGGCGTCCGGTGCTCGGCGGGCCCGTGGGGCTCGGGACGTCGGCAGCCGGTGCCGGGGCGCTCCTCTCGGCAGCGGGCGCGAACCGGGTGCGCAGCTACACGCATGTCCCGTACCAGCGGGTCGGGGCATCGCTGGTCCCCGAGCTGGAACTGCCGTACCGCACCACCCTCAGCCCGCACCTGCAGGTCGCCCGCGAGAACCTCGTGGACTGGACCCGCAGCATGGGCATGCTGGGCGAGGGGCTCTGGGACGAACAGGCCCTGCACCGCTTCGACTTCGCACTGTGCGCCGCGGGGCTCCATCCGGACGCCACACCCCACGACCTCGACGTCGACTCGTCCTGGCTGGCCTGGGGCACGTATGCCGACGACCTCTACACAGGCGTCTACGGCGGCGCGCGCGATGTCGTCGGGGCGCGGGTGTGCACCGAACGGCTGAAGACGCTGATGCCGCTCGACATGACGAACGGCGGCGTGCCGGCGAACGCCGTCGAGCGGGGCCTCGCCGATCTGTGGACGCGTACGGCGGGACCGATGGCCCCGGACGCGCGCGCCGTGTTCCGCGAGTCCGTCGAGACCCTTCTCCATGGCTTCCACTGGGAGCTCGCCAACCAGGTGCAGCACCGCATCCCCGACCCGGTCGACTACATCGAGATGCGCCGGGCCACCTTCGGCGCCGACATGACGATGAGCCTGTCCCGGATCTCCGGCGCGAGGCGGATCCCGCCCAAGATTTGCGGCAGCGGGCCGCTGTGCTCCCTGGTGAACGCCGCCGTGGACTACGCCGCGCTGCTCAACGACCTCTTCTCGTACCAGAAGGAGATCGAGTTCGAAGGCGACGTCCACAACGGCGTCCTGGTCGTGCAGAACTTCTTCGGCTGCGACTACGCGACCGCCGTCGCCATCGTCCACGATCTGATGAACGGCCGCCTGCGCCAGTTCCAGCACGTCGCCGCGCAGGAACTTCCCGTTCTCTACGACGACTTCGGCCTCGCCGATGACGAGCGGGCGGTTCTCGGCGGGTATGTGACGGAGCTCGAGAACTGGATGGCGGGCATCCTGACCTGGCATCAGGAGTGCGGCCGCTACCGGGAGGAGCACCTCTCCCATGGGGCCGCGGCGAGGCGCCCGGCCGTGCCCGTGCCGCGGCCGCCCCGGCTCCCCTTCGCCTGGACCGGACGGGGAGCCGGGACCTCGGCCTCCGCAGTGCTGTGACCGGACCGCCTGCGGGCAGCGGGCAGCGGGCGGTGGTGAGTGGTCAGTGGTCAGTAGGGCATGTCACGGACGGTGAACGGCCGCCTCATCGCTGTCGCTGTCCTCGTCGAGAGGCGTGACCGAGTCGTCCGTGGCCGAGGCCTGAGCCGAAGCCGGGGCCTGAGTCGAAGCCCGGGCGGGCCCCGATGCCGGTTCCGGCGCCGACGCGGGCGCGGGCGTGTCCGTCGACCGGTCCGCCTGCGCCCGCCCGCCGGCCTTGCGGCGCCGGGCCCCCAGCGCCATGGCCACCGGCTCGGTGAACCGTGCGGTGAGCGGCCCCAGTACGACGAGGATCAGCACGTACGCGGTGGCCAGCGGGCCGAGCGAGGGTTCGATTCCGGCGCTGACGGCCAGACCCGCGATGACGATGGAGAACTCGCCGCGCGCGACCAGCGCACCGCCCGCCCGCCAGCGGCCCTTGACGGAGATCCCGGCCCGCCGGGCAGCCCAGTATCCGGTGGCGATCTTCGTCAGCGCGGTGACGACGGCCAGCGCGAGTGCGGGCAGCAGAACGGGCGGAATGCTGGCGGGATCGGTGTGCAGGCCGAAGAACACGAAGAACACCGCGGCGAACAGGTCCCGCAGCGGGCTGAGCAGTGTGTGCGCGCCGTCGGCGGCCTCCCCGGACAGTGCGATGCCCACGAGGAACGCGCCCACCGCCGCGGAGACCTGGAGCTGCTGCGCGATGCCCGCGACCAGCAGGGTCAGTCCCAGGACGACCAGCAGCAGCTTCTCGGGGTCGTCGTTGGAGACGAACCGCGAGATGTGCCGGCCGTAGCGCACGGCGACCATCAGTACGAGCCCGGCCACGCCCAGCGCGATGGCGAGCGTGGCGCCGCCCGCGGCCCAGCCCGCACCGGCCAGCAGCGCGGTGATGATCGGCAGGTACACGGCCATGGCCAGGTCCTCGAGGACCAGGATGCTCAGGATGACGGGCGTCTCGCGGTTGCCGAGCCGGCCGAGATCGCCGAGGACCTTGGCGATGACACCCGACGACGAGATCCAGGTGACGCCGGCCAGGACGACGGCGGCCACCGGACCCCAGCCGAGCAGCAGCGCGACGGCGGCGCCGGGCAGCGCGTTGAGGGCGCAGTCGACGAGTCCGGCCGGGTACTGGGTCTTGAGATTGCTGACCAGATCGCTCGCCGTGTACTCCAGGCCCAGCATCAGCAGCAGCAGGATGACGCCGATCTCAGCACCGATGGCGACGAACTCCTCGCTCGCGCCGAGGGGCAGCAGCCCGCCCTCCCCGAACGCCAGCCCGGCCAGCAGATAGAGCGGAATCGGCGAGAACCGGAAACGGGCGGCGAACCGTCCGAGCAGTCCGAGGCCGAGGATGATCGCGCCGAACTCGATGAGGAAGACAGCGGAGTGCACGCAATCACGCCCGTCCCAGGATGTCCGCGGCCGCCTCGACGCCCTCGCGGGTACCGATGACGATCAGCGTGTCCCCGCCGGCCAGCCGGAAGTCCGGGGCGGGCGAGGGGAAGGCCTCCGCGCGCCGTAGCACCGCCACGATCGAGGCGCCCGTATCGGTACGCATCCGGGTGTCGCCGAGCAGTCGCCCGTTCCAGTACGAGGTGGGGGACAGCCCGATGCGTTCGGCGACCAGCCCCAGATCGGTGGTGTGGAGGAGGTTCGGGCTGTGGTGCTCCGGTGTCAGCGCATCGACGAGGTATGCCGATTCTCCGGCCGTCAGCCGGAGTGAGAGGGCACAGGCGTCGGGGTCGTCCGAGCGGTATGCGCTGAGCGTGCGGCCGCCGTCACGGTGCGCGATCACCGAGAGGCGGTCCTGTTCTCGGGTGGTGAGGTCGTATCGGACGCCGATGCCGGGCAGCGGTGTCTGGCGCAGGCGCGGTGCGGGCACGGTGGTCTCCCCTGTCTGATGTGTCCCTGTCTGATGCGGCGTGATCCCCTGCAGGGCGCTTTACCAAGTCTTTGTATTTGGCATCTTTTTTACTCGATCGTGATTCACCCTTGGTCGGCGGGGTCCGTTCACGTCCGTCATCTGCTGCTTTGTCCGTGTCACCCGCGGCGTTCGGGCTGACCGCGCTGCCGGCCGCCTCCCAGATCGCGTACGACATCATGCGGATCGTGGGTGCCGTCGTCCTCGTGGTCTTCGGCGTTCAGACGCTGCGGAACGCACGCCGCCACAAGGGAGCCGGGGCCGCGGACGACGGCTGGCAGGGCACGCGGAAGTCCGGCCGGGCCTCCTACCGGGACGGGCTGCTGCTCAACCTCGCCAACCCCAAAGCCGCGATCTTCGCGATGTCCTTCCTGCCGCAGTTCGTGCCGGCTGGCGCGCCTCATCTGCCGGGATCCGGTTGGGCCTCGAGGGCTGAAGCCGTGCATGCCCGCTCGCGCGGACCGGGACGGGCGGGCAGGATGCTGCCCGTAGACCCGTAGAGAGACCGTTGGAGCCGTAGACCCGCGAACCCTCGCACCCCTCGCACCCTCGAAACCGTAGGTCCGTGGACGCGTGAGCCATGGAGACCTGGAGGTCCAGATGTCCGGCATGCCCGCGCCCTTCACCGCCGACGACTACAAGGCCCGTATGGACCGCGCCGCACAGGCGGCGGCGGATGCGGGTCTGGCCGGCGTCCTCGTCGCGCCCGGCCCCGACCTCGTGTGGCTCACCGGCTACCGGCCGCCCGCGACGACCGAGCGGCTCACCCTGCTGGTGCTCGCCGCCGGGCAGGACCCCGTTCTCGTCGTACCGACGCTCGAGGCGCCGGACGCGGCAGAGGCGGCGGGCGCGCCCGCGCTGACCCTGCACGACTGGACCGACGGCAAGGACCCCTATGCGGCGACCGCACCGTTCCTGGACGCCTCCGGCCGGTTCGGCATCAGCGACAGCACCTGGGCGCTGCATCTGCTCGGACTCCAGAAGGAGTTGCCGAGCACCTCGTACGTCTCGCTCACCGACGCCCTGCCGATGCTGCGGGCCGTGAAGGACGCCGCGGAACTCGAACGTCTCACGGCCGCGGGGGCGGCCGCCGACATGACGTACGAGGAGATCAAGAGGGTCCAGTTCGAGGGCCGCCGGGAGGCGGACGTCGCTGCGGATCTCGCGCATCTGCTGCGGCAGTGCGGGCACGAGCAGGTCGACTTCACCGTCGTCGGCTCGGGACCCAACGGCGCGAATCCGCACCACGAGGCGGGCGACCGGGTCATCGGGCACGGCGACATGGTCGTCCTGGACTTCGGCGGCCTGATGCACGGCTACGGCTCGGACACCTCCCGCACCGTGCACGTCGGAGAGCCGAGCGCCGAGGAGCAGCGCGTCCACGACGTGGTCCGCGCCGCCCAGGAGGAGGCCGTCAAGGCCGTGCGGCCCGGTATCGCCTGCCAGGACGTCGACCGGGTCGCCCGCGCGTACATCACCGAGGCCGGGTACGGCGAGTTCTTCATCCACCGCACCGGCCACGGCATCGGCGTCACCACCCATGAGCCGCCCTACATGATCGAGGGGGAACAGCGGACGCTGGTGCCGGGGATGTGCTTCTCCGTGGAGCCCGGCATCTATCTGCCGGGGCGTTTCGGGGTGCGTATCGAGGACATCGTGACCGTCACCGAGGACGGCGGGCGACGGCTCAACACCACGGCACGGGAGATGGCGATCGTCCACTAGCGACCGACTGCGGGCGAGACCCGGCGGCGCGGGACGAGTGCCGGCCGGACATCGTGGAGGTCGGGTAACCGGCGAACGTGGAGATCGTGGACTGGGAGCGACGGCGAGGATGCACCGGCCACCGACAGCGGACACCGTTCGGGGACTCGTCCGCACCGCCCTGGGCGATGCGGCCGACGTCGCCGACGGCCTCGACGTGCGCCCCGTCGACGAGGGCGGCGAGCACTGGTGGATCGGCAAGCGCCATGTGCTGCGGCTCGCCCCCGACCCCGCCGCCTCCGCCCGCCAGCGGCGCGAGGTCCGGCTCCGCGACCTCGTACGCCCCCACGTCGGCGTCCCCGTACCGGCCAGCTACGCGGCCGGTGAGTGGGCGAGCGGGCTCGCCTTCACGCTGGACACCCGGCTGCCGGGCGCCTTCGCGGAAGGGCGCGGCGTCTCCCCGGCGGGTGAGGCGGACCTCGCGGGGCTGCTGTCCGGGCTGCGCTCGGTGCCCGTGCACGCGGCCGCGGCACTCGGCGTACGAGTGACGGGGCCGCGGTCGCTCGAGAAGCTGCGGGCGCAGGCGGCGCGGGCCGCTGAACGACTCGCCGCGGACGGTGAGTTCGACCCCGTTGGGCTCGACCGGCTGACGCCCCGCGCCATGCAGCAGCTCGCTCCGCTGCCCGGCACCGGTGTCGTCGTCCACCACGGCCTCACGGGCGAGCACCTCAGGGTGACCGCGGACGGACGGGTGTGCGGCGTCCTCGACTGGGCCCACGCGGTGATCGGCGACCCTGCCGAGGACATCGCCGGCCTCGCCGTCGCCGTGGGCGCTCCTGCCGCGGTCCGGGCCGCGACCCTTGCGGGGTACGAGGCCCGGGTGTGCCTGCGCGGTCTGTGGCTGGCCCGCTGCGACACCGTCATCCGGCTCGCGGGCCGGCTCCACGGCCCGGACGAGGGCCCGCTGCCGCCGCTGCGCGCGCAGCAGCGGCGCGCCTGGGAGGCGATCCTCCTCGAACGTCTCACGGATGTGCCGGACCAGGGCCTCTGACCAGCGGGGCCGGAGGCCTCGGTCAGCCCTGCACCAGTACCGCGCACGACTCGCCCGGGACGACGAGCGTCCCCTCGGCGTCCGGCTGCCCGACCGGTTCCCACTCGGCCAGCACGCGCGCGTGGGCCGCATCCAGCGGGACTGCGACCGGCTCCTTGGAGAGGTTCACGGCCACCCGGACTTCACCGCGCCGGAAGGCGAACCAACGCGCCTGCTCGTCATACGCGACCCGCACGGCCGCCAGGTCCGGATCGGAGAGGTCCGGAAGCCCGTGCCGCAGGGCGATCAGCTCCCGGTACCAGGCGAGCACGCGCGCGTGGGGCTCGCGTTCCCGCTCCGACCAGTCGAGGCACGAGCGGTCCCGGGTCGCCGGGTCCTGGGGATCCGGGATGTCCTCCTCCGCCCAGCCGTGGGCCGCGAACTCCCGCCGCCGGCCCCGGCGGACCGCCTCCGCGAGGGCCGGGTCGGTGTGGTCCGTGAAGAACTGCCAGGGCGTGCTCGCGGCCCACTCCTCGCCCATGAAGAGCATCGGCGTGAACGGCCCGGTCAGCGTGAGGACCGCCGCGCAGGCGAGCAGACCGGGGGAGAGGGACGCGGCGAGCCGGTCGCCCTGGGCGCGGTTGCCGACCTGGTCGTGGGTCTGCGAGTAGCCGAGGAGGCGGTGCGCGGAGATGCGTGTGAGGTCGAGCGGGCGGCCGTGGTGGCGGCCGCGGAAGCTCGAGTACGTGCCGTTGTGGAAGAATCCGCCGGTCAGCGTCTTGGCGAGCGCGGCGAGCGGTGCCTGGGCGAAGTCCGCGTAGTAGCCCTGAGATTCGCCGCTGAGCGCGGTGTGCAGCGCGTGGTGGAAGTCGTCGTTCCACTGCGCGTGCAGCCCCAGGCCGCCCTCCGGGCGCGGTGTGATCAGGCGCGGGTCGCAGAGGTCCGACTCGGCGATCAGGAACAGCGGCCGGCCGAGCTCGTCGGCGAGCCCGTCGACCGCGGTGGACAGCTCCTCCAGGAAGTGGATCGCGCGCTTGTCGTGCAGTTCGTGCACCGCGTCGAGCCGCAGCCCGTCGATCCGGTAGTCGCGCAGCCAGACCAGCGCACTGCCGATGAGATACGCGCGCACCTCGTCCGAACCGGCGCCGTCGAGGTTGACGGCGACGCCCCACGGCGTGTGGTACGCGTCCGTGAAGTACGGCCCGAACTGCGGGAGATGGTTGCCCGACGGGCCGAGGTGGTTGTGCACGACGTCGAGTACGACACCAAGACCGTGCTCATGCGCTCTGTCGACAAAGCGCTTCAGCGCCTCCGGGCCGCCGTAGGGCTCGTGCACGGCCCACAGCGAGACCCCCTCGTACCCCCAGCCGTGCCGTCCCGGGAACGGGCACAGCGGCATGAGCTCCACATGCGTGACGCCGAGCTCCACCAGGTGGCCGAGGCGGTCGGCCGCCGCATCGAGTGTGCCCTCGCGCGTGTACGTCCCCACATGCAGCTCGTACAGCACCGCGTCCGGCAGGCCGCGCCCGGTCCACTCCGTGCGCCATAGGTACCGGCCGTGGTCCACGACGGCGCTGAGCCCGTCGGGGCCGTCCGGCTGGCGCCGTGAGCGCGGGTCGGGGAGCACCGGGCCGTGGTCGAGCGAGTAGCCGTAGCGCGCGCCGTCCTCGGCCTCCGCGTCGCTCGTCCACCACCCCGTGCGGTCCGGATCGCGTTCCATCGTGTGTGTGGCGCCCTCCAGATGGAGCGTCACCCGGTCGGCCTGCGGTGCCCACACCTCGAACTGCTGCACGGACGGTATCCCCTCGTCTCCCGGCTGTGGCATCGGTGTCCATGGTGCTGCACAGGGGATCGATGTGCTTCCGAAATCGCCGTATGCCGGCTTGAGTCCTCATTCGCCGGACATGCCGGTTGTCGTGCCTGGTCAGGGCGGGGCATGGGCTCAGGCCCGGGAAGTCCGGCGTTTCCTGGACACCCTGTCCGGTGCTGCTCGACAATCACGAGCGTGACGCCGTCTTCCGAGTTCAACACGTATCCCGCTCGGCTCTCCGACGCCGAACGCGACAGGGCACTGAAGGTGCTCAGGAACGGCGTGGCCCTGGGCCGGCTGTCGCACGACACGTTCGTACGGCGCATGGAGCTCGTACTGGCCGCCCGCAGGCCCGACGAACTCGCGGTCCTCACAGCCGATCTGCACACCGAAGGACGCTGGTCGCGCTGGGTGTTCGACGCGGTCGGCGCCGTCTCCGGCTTCACCGTGCGGCTGCGCAGGGCCTGGCAGGCCGAGCGCCTGCCGAAGCTCCTGCTGCCCGCGCCGGGCAACCCTTACCCGCTGCGTATCGGCCGGGACCCGGCGAACGGGCTGCGGCTCAGCCACGAGACGGTGTCCCGGGTGCATGCCGAACTCAGCCGCCAGGGCGGCACCTGGGTGCTGCGCGACCTGGGCTCGACCAACGGCACCTCGGTGAACGGACGGCGCGTGATCGGCGCTGTCGTCGTCCAGGACGGCGACCAAGTGAGCTTCGGCCAGATGTCGTTCCGTCTGTCGGCCGGCTGAGCCGCTCGGCTCCCCGACTCCTGCTGCGGTCAGCCGGTGACCGCGAGCGCCTGCCGCATCGCCTCCACCACCGTACGGGACTGGTGCTCGACCTGATGGTCCATCGGCACCCAGCGCGCCCCGAACCGGTCCACGAACGCGGCACACCACTGCCTCACGAGCGCGTCGAGCCGCGGCGCCGCACGGTCGCCGCTCTCCCGCAGAACCCGGAGCAGCATCGCGGCGGCGCGCAGCGGCAGCCGGCGGCCGAACGCGTCGATGCTGCTGATGTACGCCCTCGTGGCGTCCGGGGGCGGCGGCCGGCCCCAGTCATCGGCGAGCCCGGGAACCAGCTCGAGCGCCCAGCCCGCGGCGCGCAGCAGGGGACTGTCGGACCCGGCCAGGCGTGGCCTCGCGTCCTCGAGGACCTCCTCCACCAGGAGTGTGTCCCGGCGCAGCCGCCGGGACAGCTGCCGCATGGCCTCGGCCGGTGCGGGATGCGGTGCCGGGTCGCCGACCAGATCGCTCGCCCACATCGGCACCTCGACGATCGCCGTCAGCCCGCCGTAGCGGTGGGCGTGGTGCCAGGTGCTGTGCCGTGCGTCGTCGGGCAGGCTCGGGAACGCCGCGTCCGAGTCCGCGGCCGGCATCACATGGACCCCGGGGCCGGAGGCCGGCCAGCCTGCGGCGTCGGATGCCCCCGTCTCGACCGGAATGTGCAACTCCGCCGCCGACTTGGCGAACGGCTCGGCGAGCCCGGGGATGTCCTTCGTCAGCTGCACCCAGGTGCCGCCCAGATCCGTCCCGTGCAGCGACACCTGGAGGTAGGGCCGCAGCTCGTCGATGACGCCGGTGAGGGCCAGCGTCTCGGGCGGCAGCCGGTCGGGAGGCAGCACGGACGGCGACCACTCGGGCTGTTCGGGGCCCGCGGGACGGAAGAAGCCCCGATGGTAGTCCAGCAGCGAGCGGGGCGCCGGAGTGCGGTGGAGGCTCGCGCCGTCCGGATCGGCGCACAGCAGGAAGTGCCAGGAGGCATCGGTGCGCAACGCCCTGTCCTGCAGGGCCCGTTCGGCGAGGTGCAGCAGCGTCGAACCGCCCGCCGGCTCGTTGGCGTGGGCGCCGGCGACCACGAGGACCGCGCGGGACGACCGGCCGACGGACAGCAGGTGCAGCGGTCTTCCCGCGCGTGAGGTGCCGATCTGCCGCAGCACACACAGATCAGGCCGGTGAGCCGACAACTCTCCGGCAGCCCAGGTGAGTTCCTTCACGCTGGGATAGCGCTGGTCTATCGGGTGGGTCACCGCTCCTCCTCGCCGAGCAGCCATGGGCGTGAGGACGCGCGCCCGGCGCGCGTCCGGAGCGGTGGTGGACACGCTGGTGGCCGTTTCGTCGGCGCATGGACGGATGAGGCGGACTGCCGCCGCCTTCCTGCGTCCGGCCCTGTGCGACCGGTCCGGACGGCATCCCCGCTGACCGGGCCCTACGAGGGCGTCTGCCGCTCACGCAACCCCGGCTCCTCCCGCTGGCCTTGCCGAACAACCGCCGGGCGAAGGGACCCCCTCCGCCGGTCGTCGCGCCCCCGTTGTGCGCATCCGCAGTACCCCACGCTGTGGAGCGCCTGTCAATATTGCGCCGCAATCGGTATCGGTCGGGCAACTACAGTCCCGTTCCGGTCTCGGCCCGCACCAGAAGAGCCACCGGCCGGTCCGTGAACAGCTCCGCCACGCGCGCGTGCCCCGCGAAGCTCCGCCCCGGGGACAGCAGATCGGACCACTCTCCCTCCGGCAGCGGCAACTGCGTGTCCCGCCAGCCGCCGGCATCGGCAAGCCGAAGCGACAGCCGCGTCACGGCAGGGATCACCTCGCCGGACCGTACGAACGCCACGCAGTGCGGGGCACCGGGACCCTGGGCGTCCAGCGGCTCGTACGCAGCCGCGTCGCCGAAGAGCTCCGGGCGACGCCTGCGCAGCCGCAGTGCGGCCGCGGTGAGGGCCAGCTTCTCGGCGGAGAGATCCTCCAGTGCACCCGAGGACTCTGTGCCGCCGTTCCGCGCGTCCAGGCGCCGCAGCAGCTCGGGACGGAACAGCGGCGGCCGCCGGTTGTCCGGATCCACCAGCGCCCGGTACTCGCTCTCCGTGCCCTGGTACACGTCGGGCACCCCGGGCATCGTCAGCTGCAGCAGCGCCGCCCCGAGGACGTTGGCGCGCAGGTGGGGACGGAGCGCGCCCGCGAACTCCTCGACCGCGTGCAGCGGCGGCCCGCACGGCCCGGCCTCGACGAACCGCGCCACCGCCTCCTCGTACGCCGGGTCCTGCTCGGTCCAGCTCGTGTGCAGGCCCGCCTCGCGCACGTGCTTGAGCATCGCCTCCCGCAGCCGGTCTCCGTGCCCACCGGACGGGTCCTCCGGGAAGCCCCGCCCGAAGCCGACCGCCGTCTGCCAGGCCGCCCAGGCCATCTGGAGGTCGGGCGCGGCCGGCGCGTCCCCGCGCGTGGTCTGCTCGGTCACCTCGGCCAGCAGGTCCGCCCACCGGTCCGGGCACTCGGTGAGCACGGCGATACCGGCCCGTACGTCGGCGCTGCGCTTCGTGTCGTGCGTCGACAGCGCCGTCCCGGTGAGCGGCCAGTCGCGCTGCACGCGCGCGCAGTACGCGTGGAAGACCTCGGGTGTCACGGCGGGACTGCCGGGATTCCCGCCCACCTCGGTCGCCGACATCAGCGGCACATAGCGGTAGAACGCCGTGTCCTCGACCGACTTGGCGTGCAGCGCCGACGCGATCTGCCCGAACCGCGTGGCGAACGCGACCTGGTCGGGGCCGTGGCCGAGCCGGCCGATCACCAGGTTCCGGACGACGTCGACGGCCCCCGCCTCCTCGCGTACCGCGAAGACCGCCTTCGCCTCCTCGGCGGCCTCCTCGGTCAGGACGAACTCGCTGCCCCCGTTGACGTACGGCCGGTAGACGCGCAGGCGGACGAGCAGTTCGCGGATCGCGGTGCGCAGCGTCCAGGGCGCGTGGTCGCGCAGGGCGGGGTCGGCGGCACAGATGAGGCTCCCCGCGCGCGTGAGGCGGTCGATCTCGGTGGCCAGCTCGCGGGTGACCACCTTGTACGCGGCGCGGCGTACCGTCGCCGCCCAGTCGCCGCCCTGGTCGGCCGGCGGGGCGGCGAAGCGCCGGTACTGGCCGAGCAGTTCACCCGCGCCCGCGGGATCCGTGAACAGGCCGTCGATGTGCCGCAGGGCGTCATAGCCGGTGGTGCCGGCCACGGGCCAGGCGGCGGGCAGCTGCTCGCCGTCCGTGAGGATCTTCTCCACGACCGTCCAGCGTCCGCCGGTCGCCTCGTGCAGCCTCTGGAGGTACGCGCCGGGGTCGGAGAGCCCGTCCGGATGGTCGATGCGCAGGCCCTCGAGGACGCCCTCGTGCAGCAGTTGGAGGATCTTGCCGTGCGTGGCGGCGAACACCTCCGGGTCCTCCACTCGCACCCCGATGAGCTCCGAAATGGTGAAGAATCGGCGGTAGTTGAGCTCGGTGCGGGCCAGCCGCCACCAGCCGAGCCGGTACCACTGCGCGTCGAGGAGCTGCGGCAGCGGCAGCTTCTCGGTGCCCTCGCGCAGCGGGAACGTGTGCTCGTGGTAGCGCAACACGTCGCCGTCGACGATCAGCCGGTCCCACTCCTCGCCGATCCGGTGCCCAAGGACCGGCATCAGCACCTGGCCGCCGGGCGCGTTCCAGTCGATGTCGAACCAGCGCGCGTACGGCGACTGGGGGCCGTCGCGCAGCACCTCCCACAGGGCGCGGTTGAAGCGCGGTACCGCTGCCATGTGGTTCGGCACGATGTCCGCGATCAGCCCGAGCCCGTGCTCCCGCGCGGTGCGCGCCAGCGCCCGCAGCCCCTCCTCGCCGCCCAGCTCGTCGCGCACGCGCGCGTGGTCCACGACGTCGTAGCCGTGCAGCGAGCCGGGGACGGCCTCGAGGACAGGCGACAGGTGCAGGTGCGAGACGCCGAGCGCGGCGAGATACGGCACGGCCGCCTCGGCCGCGGCGAACGGGAATGCGGGCTGGAGCTGGAGCCGGTACGTGGCGGTGGGCGGCGCTGGGATCGGCTGAGGCGTCATGGGAACGTACGTACCCGCGCGGCGGGCATTCGTGTCATGCCGCCGGGCAGGTGCGCCCGAGTGCGCCCCCGCGCTCGGGCCGAGGACCGCCTACGCAGGCCGCTGCAGAACCACAAGGCTTCGATCCACCAGCGTCAGCCGGTCGCCCGCCTGCACCTTCACGCCCGTCCCCGGCGGCACCCCGTCCGCCTGTGCCGTGTCCACGACGACCTCCCACTGCCGCCCGTGGTTGACGGGCACCACGAACTCCAGCTCCTCGGGGGATGCGTTGACCATCAGCAGGAACGAGTCGTCCGCGATGCGTTCGCCGCGCGGGCCGGGCTCGGAGATCGCGTTGCCGTTGAGGAACACCGTGAGGGCCCGGGCCTGGGACGCGCTCCAGTCGCGCTGCTTCATCTCCTCGCCCTCGGGCGTGAACCAGGCGATGTCGGACAGCTCGTCGTGCGTGCCCTGGACGGGCCGCCCGTGGAAGAACCGGCGGCGGCGGAAGACCGGGTGGTCGCGCCGCAACCACACCATCGCGCGCGTGAAGGCCAGCAGCTCGCCCTCGCCGTCCTCCGGCCAGTGCACCCAGGACAGCTCGCTGTCCTGGCAGTACGCGTTGTTGTTGCCGCGCTGCGTGCGGGCGAACTCGTCGCCGTGGCTGAGCATCGGCACGCCCTGCGAGAGCATCAGCGTCGCGATGAAGTTGCGCATCTGGCGCAGGCGCAACTCCAGCACCTCGGGGTCGTCGGTCTCGCCCTCCGCGCCGCAGTTCCAGGACCGGTTGTGGCTCTCGCCGTCGCGGTTGTCCTCGCCGTTGGCCTGGTTGTGCTTCTCGTTGTACGACACCAGATCGTGCATCGTGAAGCCGTCGTGGCAGGTCACGAAGTTGATCGAGGCGAGCGGCCGGCGCCCGTCGTCCTGGTAGAGGTCCGACGAGCCGGTCAGCCGCGACGCGAACTCGGCGAGCGTCCGCGGCTCCCCTCGCCACAGGTCGCGGACCGTGTCGCGGTACTTGCCGTTCCACTCGGTCCACAGCGGCGGGAAGTTCCCCACCTGGTAGCCGCCCTCGCCGACGTCCCAGGGCTCCGCGATCAGCTTCACCTGCGAGACCACCGGGTCCTGCTGCACGAGGTCGAAGAACGACGACAGCCGGTCCACCTCGTGGAACTGCCTCGCCAGCGTCGCCGCGAGATCGAACCGGAAGCCGTCCACGTGCATCTCGGTGACCCAGTACCGCAACGAGTCCATGATCAGCTGCAGCACGTGCGGCGAGCGCATCAGCAGCGAGTTCCCGGTCCCCGTCGTGTCCATGTAATAGAGGGGATCGTCCGCCAGGCGGTAGTACGACGCGTTGTCCAGGCCCCGGAAAGAGAGCGTCGGTCCCAGGTGGTTGCCCTCGGCCGTGTGGTTGTAGACGACATCCAGGATGACCTCGATACCGGCCTTGTGCAGGGCCCGCACCGCCGACTTGAACTCCAGCACCTGCTGACCGCGGTCGCCCCACGAGGCGTAGGCGTTGTGCGGCGCGAAGAAGCCGATGGTGTTGTAGCCCCAGTAGTTGTTCAGGCCCATCTCCACCAGGCGGTGATCGTTCACGAACTGGTGGACCGGCATCAGCTCGAGCGCCGTCACGCCCAGCTCGGTCAGGTGTTCAAGGATCGCCGGATGTGCCAGGGCCGCGTAGGTGCCGCGCAGCTCGTCGGGCAGCGCCGGGTGCTGCATGGTCAGGCCCTTCACATGGGCCTCGTAGATCACCGTGCGGTGGTAGTCGGTGCGCGGCAGCCGGTCGTCGCCCCAGTCGAAGTAGGGATTGACCACCACGGATGCCATCGTGTGCGGCGCCGAGTCCAGGTCGTTGCGCTTATGAGGCTCGCCGAAGTGGTAGCCGTAGACCTCCTCGCCCCACTCGATACGGCCGCTCATCGCACGCGCGTACGGGTCGAGGAGCAGCTTCGCCGAGTTGCAGCGCTGTCCGCGTTCCGGCGCGTACGGCCCGTGCACCCGGAAGCCGTAGCGCTGCCCCGGCATGATCCCGGGCAGATACGCGTGCCGCACGAAGGCATCGCTCTCGCGCAGCTCGACGGCCGTCTCCGAGCCGTCGTCGTGCAGCAGACACAGCTCGATCCTGTGCGCGGCCTCGGAGAAGACCGCGAAGTTCGTACCGGCGCCGTCGTACGTGGCGCCGAGGGGGTACGCCTGTCCAGGCCAGACCTGCATGGATACGACTCTTCCAGTTCCGGCCCGGATACGGGGGGCCACTCGGCTCCGAGTCTCCCTGAAAGTGAGTGAACCTCCTAGGACTTCATGCCGTCCTACAGGGTGACCACGCAGACCCGGTATGTGTACTGACCAGCCGGTATGCGTCTGAGGGGACTGCAGAGACAGCAGGGACACTGGGGGAACATGTGCGCGAACTAGCAAGACGCCACCTGGGGAAGCTGGTGGCGGGGACGGCGATAGCCGTGGCGGGCACCGCCCTGATGGTCGCCGTCACGGTGCCGGGCGAGGCGGGTGCCGGAGAGCGCGCGGACGGGCGCACGTCCGCGGGCGCCGCGCGGCAGGAGTCCGCACCGCCCGAGGGCGTCGTCGAGGCCGCGCCCACCGAGGCCGACCAGGGAGTCGGCAGCGATCCGCTCACCGACGACGAGCTCCAGCGGGCCGAGCGGATCGCCGTGACCAGGGCCCTGCGGGCCGACGCGCGCGACGTCGAGGGGGACCGCGGACCGCAGCGGCTGTCCACCAACCTGAGCGAGCCGGAGCCGGACGACAGCGCGAGCACGTCGCAGCGCCGCGCCGATGTCGTCCTCTACGACTACAAGAGCGACGCCGTGATCACCAAGACTGTGAATCTCACCACAGGCAAGGTCGAACAGACGGACATCGCGCACGGCGTGCAGCCGCCGCCCAGCAAGGAGGAGCTGCGTGAGGCGGCGCAGCTGCTCATCGCCGACCCGCTCGGCACCGACCTCAAGAACGACTACCGGCACGCCACGGACAAGGAGCTCACCGGCCCGGACCAGCTGGAGCTGAGCGGCATGGTCTTCCGCAAGGAGACCGCCCGGAAGGTGCCGTCCGGCCTCACCGACTGCGGGCGGCACCGCTGCCTGCGGATCGTCGCCAAGGTCAAGAACGGCCCGTGGATCGACACCCGGTCCATGGTCGTCGACCTGAGCGCCCGCACGGTCGGCCGCCTCGACTGATCCGCGGCCCGTCCGCCTCGGCTGACCCGAGGTCCGTCCGCCTCGGTCGATCCGAGGCCCGTCCGTTTCTCGTTCTGGCGTTCTTCTCGTCTACTTCTCGTCTTCTTCGCCCGTACGCGATCTTCTCCTCCACGAAGGAGTCATTCCGCATGCCCGTCAACAGACTGTCGCGCGCCCGCAGGCGAGCCGGCCTGGCTCTCGCGGTCTCCGCGCTCCTCGGCACCGCCGTGACCGCCGCAGGCCCCGCCTCCGCCGCGCCCGAGCAGGCACTGGAGGCCGCGGCCGCCGCCCCCGGCTGCAGCGCCGCCTACCGCATCGAGCAGACCCTCGACGGCGGCACCACCTGGCGCATGTGCTGGCACTACAACACCCTCTCCGGGCTCGTCCTGGACAACGTCAGCTACCAGCCCAAGGGCGAGCCCAAGCCCATACCCGTACTCACCAGCGCACGCCTGGCGCAGATCCACGTCCCCTACGACGACGGCCAGGCGGAGTACGACGACGTCACCGGCACCGACTTCGGTCTTGCGCTGCAGAACCTCAGGCCCGGCGAGTGCCCGGGCGGCACCATCAAGACCGTCAAGGTCCCGGACATGGGCAATGTGAAGGGCCTGTGCACCACGACACGCGCGCGTGGCCATGCGTACCGTCTCGCGAACGACGAGGGCACCAAGGTCTGGCAGGCCCAGGGCAAGGACCTGCTCGTGTACACGGTCAACAAGGCGTCCTGGTACGAGTACATCACCGAGTGGCGGTTCGGCTCGGACGGCACGATCACGGCGAACGAAGGCGCCACCGGCAGCCTCTCGCCGTACGACTACGACGGCGCCGACGGCCGCGGCTGGCCCATCGGCAAGGGCGCCACCGCCTACGCCGAGAGCCACACCCACAACGTCTTCTGGCGGCTCAACTTCGGCCTGGACGGCTCGTCCAAGGCCAAAGTCGAGCAGTACGACTCGAAGGTGACCCCGCCGCGCGGCGACGGCATGCCGACGACGAGGACCACCCGGACGGCCGTCACCAAGGAACTCGCGGGCGACGCCAAGTCGATGCGCTGGTGGCGGATCGTCAGCACGGCCGGCAAGAACAAGGACGGCCACCCGCGCAGTTACGAGATCGTCCCCGGCCACACGGACAAGTTCTCGGGCCGGTCCTTCACAAGGCACGACGTGTACTTCACGGAGTACAACAAGTGCGAGCAGTACGCGTCCGACAATCCGAACTGTGCGGACGGCGTGCCGACCAGTGTCGACAAATGGGTGAACGGCCAGACCCTCACGCACCCGGTCACCTGGGTCAACATCGGCTTCCACCACATCGCCCGCGACGAGGACCAGCAGCCCATGCCCGTCCACTGGCAGGGCTTCTCGCTGGTCCCGCGCGATGTGACGGCTATGAATCCGCTCACTCCCCCGGACCTCGCGGACCAGAACGGTCAGCCACGAGACGGGAGTTGAGAAACGACCCTGTGCATCAGGCTGCACCGCCACCCGCTCCCGGAGTACCCTTCCTTGATCGTTCAACGGGGGAGTGTTCGGGGGAGCGGAAGGCGGTGCGCGGGTGAGCTCGGGAGGGCTGGAGCTGCCCCCTGGTGACAGCGGTCACGAGGGGAGCTCGGCGGACGCCCCGTCCGGAGCGGTGTCCCTGGCGCGGCCGATGGAGATGGGATCTCAGATCGGACCCGAACTGGACTGGGGCCCCGACGCCTGGAGCGAGGTGCGTACGCGCGCACAGCGAGCCGGGCGCGCCTACATCTGGCTGAACCTGGTCGAACAGCGGCTGCGCGCCGTCGTGGCCGCCGTTCTGCGTCCCATCTACGAGCCCGTCCACGGCGACGACTGGGTCGTCGCGGCCGCGGGGCCCGCCGGTCAGGAGTGGGTGCAGCGCGCCGTCGCTGTACGCGAAGTCAGCCGCCGCAAGGGGTACTTGCTGGACCCGGCGGACGACAACGTCCTCTCCTTTCTGACCCTCCCGCAGCTGCGCGAGCTGATGGTCCAGCACTGGCCCTGCTTCGAGCCCTACTTCGACGACCGGCGCGACGTCGAACTCGCCCTGGACGAGCTCGAGGTCACCCGGAACGTCGTGTCCCGCAACCGCGCCCTGTCCGGGACGGTCCTCGCCCAGGCCGAACGCGCCTCCGCCCGCCTGCTCGACATACTCGGGGCCGGCTCGGACGTGCCGTCCGCGCGACGACTGCCCGTCGACGCCGTCGAGGACCTCGTCGGCGACCGGTACGCGGACGTGGTCGCCGTGCATTCCGACCGGGTCCGGCTGCTGCGGCAGTTCCCGGCCGAGGACATCTTCGGCGGCGCCCGCCGGCTCGACGCGATCGGTATCGGCCTCAACATGCTCGTGCAGAACTTCTCGGGCCGGCGCCTCGTGCGCCTCGCCGAGTCGGGCTGCCGGGTGCGGCTGTTGTTCCTGAACCCGGCGTCCAGCGCGGTGAAGCGACGCGAACGCGAACTCGGCCTCAAACGAGGAGAGTTGAGCCGGTCGGTCGAGATGAACATCCTGCACATGCGGCGGGTGCGCGCCAAACTCCGCGACCCCGGGGCCTTCGAGATCCAGGTCTTCGACGAGACCCCCCGCTTCACGGCGTATCTCGTCGACGGCGACGGCCCGGACGGCATCGCCGTCGTCCAGTCGTATCTGCGCAGGACCCGCGGGATGGAGGCGCCGGTGCTGGTGCTGCGCGGCGGGGGTCGGGTGGTCAAGCCGGGCGAAATCGGCGAAATGGGCGAGATCGGGCTTTTCGCCACCTATCGCGAGGAGTTCGAGGCGGCGTGGGTGGATTCGCGGCCGGTGTCCTGAGGCCTGTCTTCTGAGGCCGGTGCCTGAGGCCGGCCGGTGCCCTGAGACCCCTGGGACGGAGCGAAAGCGGAACGCGCTCGTCTGATTGTCAGTGGCGGATGCGATCGTGAGGGTCACTGGGGGAAAGCACTACGAAGGAGGGGCCGCATGGGCTGGCACAGGGAGCTGCTGATCGGCTTCGACCTGGAGACGACCGGGACGGACCCGCGCGAGGCGCGGATCGTCACGGCGGCGGTGATCGAGCTCGAGGACGGGAAGCCAGGGGGGCGCCGCGAGTGGCTGGCCGACCCGGGCGTGGAGATCCCGGCGGACGCGGTGGCGGTGCACGGCATCAGCAACGAGCGCGCGGCGGCCGAGGGCAGACCGGCCGACCAGGTCGCCGACGCGATCGCGGACGTCCTCGTCACGTACTGGAAGACGGGCGTCCCGGTCGTCGCGTACAACGCGGCCTTTTATCCGCGCACTTCGAGTACGTCTCAGGTGTTTCAGGGTGCACTGGTGGGTGGGGCCCTGTGATGAGCTGGACCAGCGGGACGTTGGTGGCCTTCGACTTGGAGACCACGGGGACCGACATCGAGACCGACCGGATCGTCACCGCGGCCGTCGTGGCTGTGGGCGCGGATGAACGACCACCGGATGCCCGGACATGGCTGCTCGACCCGGGGGTGGCCATCCCGCGACAGGCTTCGGCCATCCACGGCATCTCCACGGAACACGCCCGCAGGCACGGGGTTGCGGCAGCTCCCGCGATCGAGGAAATCACTTCGGCTGTCGCCGAAGTGCTGGACTCGGGTACTCCGCTGGTGGTGATGAATGCGCGATACGACCTCTCGCTGCTTGACCGTGAGTGCCGACGCCACGGCATAGAGCCGTTGGGCAAGCGGTTGCGTGGAGGGACATCGCCCGTTATCGACCCTTTGGTCCTGGACAAGCATGTGGACCGATACAGGGCGGGGTCACGGAACCTCCAGGCGCTCTGCGAGTACTACGGCGTGCCGCTCAACGACGCGCACAACGCGGTTGCGGATGCGGTGGCCGCAGCGGGTGCGGCGCGATCCATGGGCATCAAACATTCGGTCATAGGAACGCTGGAGCCTGCGGAGCTGCACGATCTCCAGGTTCGTGCGGCGGCAGAGCAGGCCGTCTCTCTCCAGAGGTATCTGCGTCGTACGTCGGATGCGACTGCCTACGTCGAGCCAGCATGGCCGATCATCCCGTTCAGCCGCGAGGAAATAGGTCCTCTGACGGGAGGCTAGCCGGACGAGGGCGAGGATGCGGACGCGGATGCCGATGGTGCGCTGTGTGCTGGCTCCGGCGGAGTGTCGGGCAACTCGCGGATGCGTGGGACCGGCGAAGGCAGCACCCAGACCAGGCACATCACGGCCCCGGCCGTTGCGATCCACAGTGCCGGGCGTAGCCCGATAGTCGTGCCGAGTGCTCCCCCTGCGAGCGCGCCCAGTGGGCGCACGCCGTGGGTGAGGGTGCGGTAGGCCCCGTTGACGCGGGCGCGCAGGGCGTGGGGGATGAGGGCCGTTTGAAGCGAGCCCAGCGAGATGTCGACGATCATCGCGCCCACGCACGAACCGAATTCGGCGAAGAAGAGGAGACTGAGGACGAGCCCGTCCGGGCCCTCCGTGAGAGGTACGAGCAGCAGCGGGACAGGGAACGCTGCGAAGCCGACGACGACGGCGGGCCCGATGCCGACGCGGCGCACGAGACGGCCAGTGAGGGCGGCACCGACCAGCCCGCCGATCGCACCGATACCGAGGACCGACCCCAGCACGCCTGCGCTGAGGCCGAGTTCGGTAGTGGCATAGAGCACGAAAAGCGTGTGAAAAATGAAATTGAAGAACTGAACCGTGGCGGAAGCGGCGAACGTGGCGCGCATGACGCGCGAGCGGAGGATCCACCGCAGGCCTGCGGTGAAGTGTCCTTTCGTGGGTGGCACGGCCGACGGTTCGACGGGGGTTATACGGGCCAGGCAGTAGGCGGAGGCCAGATAGGTCACCGCGTCAGCGAGGAGCGCGAGCGGCGCGGTGAACAACTGGACGAGGAGACCGCCGGCGCTGGGGCCCGCGACGAAGGACATGGCGCGGCTGCCGTTGACAAGGGAGTTGCCCTCGATATAGCGCTCGGCGGGGATGAGCGAGACGAACAGGATGGTGTTGCAGACGTCGAAGAGGACGGTCAGCGCGCCGATCCCCAAGGCGGCCGCGTAGAGCTGCGTGAAGGTGAGTGCGTCGAGGGCGTACGCGATGGGAACCGACGCGATGAGCAGGGCCCGCGCGAGGTCTGTGGCGATCATGACGCGGCGGCGGTGCGCTCTGCTGTCGGCCCATGCACCAGCGGGTAGAGAGAGCAGCAGGGCGGGCATGAGCTGCGCCGTGGCGAGCCAGCCCATCTGGGCAGCGTCGGCGTGGAGGGCGAGGACGGCGACGAGAGGGAGGGCGATCTGGGATATCTGGTCGCCGACGAGAGAGATGCTCTGGCCGGTCCAGTAACGGCGGAAGGAGCGCTTGCCAGGGGGTCGGGGACGGCCGCGGATAAGCGGCCCAAGGGCGTCATCGCGGGCCGCCCGTGCGGTCGGGGGCGCTGGGAGTCTCCTCGTTGCCAGTGGACCGTTGGGGCAAGGGAAAGGCGGCCCGGACGATCTGGACGAGCCGTACGCCCTGGGGGCGGGCGGCCGGGTTGCCCTGCCGGTCCTCGTAGGGGCGCAGCAGACGGTCGAGTTTTTCGCCGAGGTCAGCGAGTTCCTCTGCCGTCAGGTAGAGCACTTGATCGCCGATGTGCTCGGCTTCCTGCCACTCGCGCGGTAGATCGTGGCGCTCTTCGATGGCGCGGTTGATCAGCTCGAAGTAGCGTTCGGCGACCGCGGTTTCCAGTGCCCTGCTGGCCTCCGCGACGGCAGGGTCCTCGGAGTAGTTGGGCCACTCAGTGAAGCGTGCGGTGGCCCGCCAGGGTTTCTCACGGCCTTGGCCACCGGGTGCGACCTCGACCAGTCCGTACTTGGCGAGCATCCGCAGGTGGTACGAGCAACTGGCAACGGATTCGCCTGTGAGCTCGGCCGCGCGGGTTGCGGTGAAGGGGCCTTCGGTGCGGAGCAGGCCGACAAGGCGCATGCGGGTGGGATGGGCATAGGCGCGCAGAGCGCGGGGGTCGGTGAGCCGGGTTGTGCGGGCAGGGGCTCCTGGTGGCTTGTCCATCTGACTGTTCGACATGTTGTAAAGATACCTTTAGAAAGGTTCCTTTACAACGGACTCTACGTCACCCTTGCGTCGGCACTGTGGCCTCACGTGGCCTGCTGTTGGCGCTGTGAGAAGCGTGTCCGGCGGTCTGCGAGAGCCGGATCAACGTCGGTCGATGCGAGTGATCCGGTCATGGTGGCTTGAGGCTTGAGAGAGGCGTTGGTTCTCAAGGGTGAGGAACTGAACCTGCTGTGCGAGGACGTTGATGGAGGACCGGAGCTCCCGTAGCTCGCGCGCGTGCTCCTTGCGAAGCTTGCGTTCGGCCGCCTTCAGGGACTGGACTTCCTGTCGGAGGGACGCTGGGGGTGCGGCTGCGTGTTCTCGTTCGGCTACGAGGTTTCGGAACTCGTCCACGACCTCGGGGCAGCGGTACGCGCTGGCCCTGCTGACGCCGGCTTCGGCCGCCAGGGAGGCGACGGTGAGCGCACCGTCACTACGCATGGGTTCTCCTCTGAGCAGGCGCTCACCGGCTGCGCGGAGGGCACTCTCGATGCGTTTAGTTGTTGGCATGGTCGACGCCTTCGATCACCTTGTTGATGTCGTTCAGGTGCTGCCGCAGAGCCGTGCGCTGGAGATCGGAGAGCCCGACGAAGGCGAGGGCTCGCTCGGTGTCCCCGCGCGCGGCTTCCCACCCTGGGCGGTGCCGGGTTGTGATGGTTGAGTTCCCGCAGCGATCGGGACGGCAGTTGTTGAGCAGGGGCTGGTCCCCGCTGCCCGTGGTCCGGCAGAGGGCGGTTTCGGGCTGGTAGTAGCAGTCGTTCAGCGTGCCGACGTGCAGGGTGTGTGCCGAGGTCTTGAGCATGGCGTGGAGGCGGCGCTCGTCGACCACTCGTCCCGGGAAGTCCTGGAGTTCCTCCTGTACGCGCGCGAATTCGTTGTCGGTCCGTGTCCCACCGGGTGCGGTGGAGCGGACACCGGCCTTGAAGTCCTCGTAGCGCTCCACAACGTCCGCCAGACGCGCCAGAGCCTCTTCGGCGGCGACCTCTGCGCGGAATCCCGAGGCTGAGGTACCGGCGTACCCCTCGAACATGGCAACGGAGAGATGCTTGTACTGGATCATTCCGGCGACCGTGCCATAGGGGCGGTGGGCGATGTGCCAAGCCACGGTTCTGCGGAACTGCCGGGTGGTGAGGTTCCAGGGCTCCCCGTCCACATCGGGAACAAGGAAGCCGATCTCTCCGCAGTGTGCTCGGAATTCGTTGAGGTTGTCATTCATGCGGTTGGCGGAAACCGTCGAATACCGCTCACGGGTCACCGGTCGGCAGAACAGCGCGTCACGATGGGGCAGTCGTCCAAGGACGTCGATGGCTTCGGCAACGGGTTCGATGACCACCCAGCTCTCTGTCACGCCGCGCCCGCCCTTGACAAGCTGCGAGCGCACTTTGTGGCGGACGAGGACGCCATCCGCGCTCCGCTCCGTGAAGTGACAGCCGTCCCGCAGTTCCTTGACCTCGGAGTCGCGCATACCGGACAGGTAGGCGATCAGGATGTAGCAGGCGGCTCTCAGGAGCCGTTCCTCGTGAGGTACGGCGGCGGGACTGAATCTGTCCCGCCAGGGGAGACCAGTCTGGGGGTGCGGAGTGATGGGCGTGTCCATGCCGCCGCGCTCGGGGCCCAGCTGCTCCAGTGCTCGGTCGATGCGTTTGTCGTAGACGCTTCCGGCAACGTCCCGGCCTGCTCCGGACTTCCGCATGATGTACGTGTAGGCGGGCGAACCAGCCAAGCGTGGTTGCCGCCCGGCCCCGTCCAGCACGGGGACCCCACGTCCGTCGCTGGCCAGGCCGTTGAGGTAATGCTCAAGCCGCTTGAGGGACAAGCCATGGATTAGCTCGACGGAAGCTTCCAACTCTGTGAGCTCGGCACGGGCGTTGATGATGTCCGTTGCTGCGGTCCGGACATAGAACAGCGCTGCCTGGACCAAGGGGCCGACTACCTGGGGCGGGATTCGGGGAGTCTCGTTTTCGTTCCCGCGCGCAGGCTCGACGCCGATGACCCGGGTAATGGGGCGGCCGTTCCACGGGTTGACGACCAACGCGTCAGTGGCAGTGGCTTCTGCTGCGAGGTGCAGGCGCGGGATCACCTGAAGGCGATGACGAAGGCTGCTCACCAGCAGTCCTTCGCCCCGGCAGTGAACGAGATAGGAGTCGAGAATCGGTTGCGTGACCGCGTCCAGGCGAAGGCCACCGTGTTGGGTATCGAGGAACCGGAAGAAGCACCGCAGGTTCCACCACTCCGCTGCCACTGTTGAGATGGAAGGCAGTGGACCGCGTACGGGGCGAGTGTTGAGCCTCCAGAAAAGGAACTCACGGGCAACTTCACGTCGCACCGCATCGCCAAGGGACTTGAAGTCGATCAGGAACTCGCTGGCGTACCGGTTTCCGGCGAAACCCGCTACGCCGAGGTTCCAGACGTCATCTCCGAACCGTGGCATGAGAGACGGGTCACCGGCGAGAGGGCGTCCGGACAGAACGGGTGCGGTGTCGAGGGAGCGGGAAACGCCGAGCCCAAGCGGGAGGGGGTGCGCGGGCATCAGTGACCTCCGAACAGGTCGGGAGGAAGGAAATGAAGAGGCTCGGTTGACTCGGCAACCGCTTTGGCGCTGAGAACATCACTCTCGCTGAACCTTGGCAGGATCAGTTGCAGGATCTGCTGATGGGCTTTGCCGAAGCGGGCCGTCCACTCAACTCCGGGCGTCTTGGCTCGCTCGGCCTCGATGTGGTTGAGGAACGCCAGGATGGCCGGCAGCTTCCTCCGGGTGATGACCGCGTTTCCGCAGCCGAGGCAACCGAAGAACGACACTGGGCAGGCCTTGCCCTTGGTGCCGAACGGTGAGTCGAAGAAGTCGCGGCAGGAAGACAGCCATAGATCAGACTCGCCGGACAGGAGTGGCCCAATCTCCTTGGCGGAGATGCCGAGCAACTCCGGTGCCTTTTTGGGCTGTTGTGCAAGGTTTTCTTCCTCTTCCGGTGTGAGGACCGAGGGATCACGGGCCTCGTCGAGCGCGTCCTGCAGGCCATCTGCCACGGCCTGTTCATGGAGATTCCGCAGCGAGGGGACGTCCGCGTAATGCGCTGCGGCAACGTCGGGCGAGTGTCCTTGCACAAAGGCCGACATCCTCCCGCCAGTGACCTTGTACACGGCGGCTTTGTAGGTCTTTCGCAGCCGCGACAGGCGCAGCTCAACGGGTCGGCCCTCGTCGCTGATGCCGTGTGCCGAGACAAAGCTCTGTGCCATGTGGGTCACCACACCTGCACCGAGGCCGATGGCCAGGGCGCCTTCCTTCATCCGGAACTGCCACAAGGCCGACGAGCCGGTGATCTCCCTGACCGAGGCCGTGAGTCGAAGGGCCAGCCGCAGTAGCCCGCCTGGCGAGTTGGACGAGCCATCCCTGACCCGGATCATGTTCCACTCCTGGCCATGCCGACGGCGCTTGAGGTACTCGACCTGCACATAGCCGCGGTTCGGGTTCTTGAGGCAATCCGAGGTCAGCTCCCTGGCTGCCTCCAGCTCCATGCCGCTTTCGAGACAGAACAGAAGGAGCAGGGCGAACAGGTCACGGCTGGTCGGGTAGAGGAGGGATGCAAGGCGGCCGGGAGAATGTTCGTCAGCCACGGCCCGACCGACCAGGTCGGCCAGCTCTTGACGCGTGAACTGCCCCTGGCTCCGGTGGATCTCCCACAGCACATTGGCGTCGGAACTCCATCCCGCCACCCGAGGGTCCTGCCCCTGCGCCAAGAGCGTTGGTCCCTCCAAGGTCAGCCGTCGAACCGCGTGGTCGACATCGGAGCGTGCGGCAGCGCGCAACTGCTCCACCACTTGGGGGGAATAGGCGTCGCGAGGCGCATACGATCCGACCGGACCTGCGGAGGTATAGGCGAGCCGCCGGATCATGGCAGACGACAACCCTCCACGCCTTTCACTCAAACGTCGCAAGATCCAGACGATGTCGGCGATACGCGCGTACGGGGTCCGCGAGGACTCCGGATGTCTTTCGCGTAGGTGGCTCTCGAACCCGTCCAGGTGGTGCGGGAGGAGATCACCCGCGCGTAGTTCCACGCGCTCCGTCGATGCGATCCAGCGTGCCCATTCCCGGCACGAGCGGGCGCGATTGCGCAGCGTATGTGGCGACCCTGTGCCCTGGCCCACGGCGCACGAAGCCGCCAGTTCTGCTCCCAGGGCCCGCAGCAAGCGCTGCTGAGGCTCGCGGGTCCAGTCCACGATGGCTGCTCGGTTGTCCGGGAAGGTGACCTCGATCTTCAGCAGCCCCAGCGCCGGGGGAGTTGGATCAACAGCCTGTTCCACGGGCACGTTCAGTCGGGCCCGACGTCGTCCCCGCCCTACCATGAGCTTGCTCCGCCTACCTGCGCCTCGGACCGCTGATCCTCCTGCGAGACCTGAGTCGCCGTGGCCGCTACCTCGGACGTCCAAGCGTCCACCGCACCGTCGATCAAGGACTGCGCCTGGTCGGTGCAGTCGAGGTAGATATAGGTCGTCGTGATCGAGGAGTGACCCAGCAGTCGGCGCAGGTGATCGAGGGGGTCTCCAATGATCCGGCGGTAAACGCCGTCGGCCATCTCATGCCTGTCCACCGAGCCGATCTGCTCGTGGATCAGCGCCGACAGCAGATGAACGGCGAAGGTGTGCCTGAGCACATGAGGAGTGGCGGTGACATCGACCCCGAACGTCCGGCACCTGTCCGAGGCGCGCACGAATACCGACTCCCAGGCGGACAGAGACACAGGTCGTGCTTCCTGCCCGAGCCACACGCACGCGGGGCCAAGAAGACGGTCCTGCTCGTCCATGAGGAAGAGCCGGGACCGGATCGATGGCGGCACACGTGACCAGGGAACTCTTCGCAGCCGACCGTCCTTCGTCTGCATCCGTACGCCCCGGCGGTCGGGTTGGCTCCCCAGCACCGCGTCGGCAGGCAGTGGACGGCCTCGGGCGTTCCAGCGGTCCAGCACCAAGGACCGCTCGATCTCCATGTAATCGACCAGGGCCGCGATGATCCGGTTCGGCAGCAGGACCCTGCGCCCCTTGTCCCGTTTCGCGGTCGGCGGCGCCAGGTCAAACGGCACACTCTTCTTTCCGTCCTGGCGGTCCGGGGCGGGAAGTTCCGGCCAGCAGAGCGACGCGGCCTCCTCGATGCGCAAGCCGGTGGTGACCAGCAGCTCCGCCATGACGACGTTACGTTCCGCGTTACGCCCACGGAAGGACGGATCGGTGGCTCCTGACGGCCGTTGACCGCGCAGTCCGAGTTCGCGGAAAGCCGCGTACCGAGGCACGGAGAGGAACTTGACGGACCCTCGCTTTGCGGCCTTCTCCACCGCGCGGTTGTTACGGACGGGCACTTGTCGGCCGGATTCCGCTCGCCGTGAGCTCTCGTAGTACTTGAACGGTGTCCGCTCGATCAGGCCCTCGTCCGACGCCCAGGTATAGAACTTGTCCAGGGCCGCGACGGACCGGTTCCAGGTGGAGGCCGAGATGGCCTGCGTGGGGTCTGGCGATATACGCCGTGCCCGGTGGAAGGCCGTCACGTCGTCACGGTCGGCTTGCCAGAAGGTCTTGCCGCGATGTTCGTGGAGAAACCGCCCCCACGTCAGCAGATCGAGAGCGTACGCCCGCCAGGAGTTCGCCGACCTTACTCCGAGCGACGGCAGGGACCACAGGAAGCGGTTCAGGTGTATGTCGTAGCTGCCGTCCTCGCTGATGATGAACGGCGCACCCGCGTGCAACCCGTGCCGTTCCAGCGCTCGCTGCGCATCGGTTACCCCGGCCGCTTCCAGCGCTCCCGGGTCGGTGAAGAAGATCTCCATCTGATCGCACCCCCTGGCCGATCAACGACGACGGAGCTCGTGAGACACGGTCGTGCGTGGATAAGGCCTTCGACCTCACCCTGCTCTCCGCCGAGCTGCGCCGCCACGGACTGCCGTCGCTGCGTGAGCGCCTCGGCGGAGTCGACCCCGCACCCGTCATCGACCCGTACACGATCGACCGCTCAGTCGACCGCTACCGCCGCGGCAAGCGGAACCTCGAGGCGGTCTGCAGGGAGTACGGGGTCCCGCTGGACTCCGCCCACGACGCCTCGGCGGACGCCCTGGCGGCGGCCCGGCTCGCCTGCGCGATAGCCGCCCGCCATCCCAAGGTCGCGGCCCTCGGCCCGGCGGAGCTGCATCGCCGCCAGATCGAGTGGTACGCGGCGTGGGCGGCGGACTTCGAGAGCTTCCTGCGCCGGAAGGGTGACGCAGACGCGGTGGTGGAAGCGTCCTGGCCGCTGCGGGAACTGGCGGACGAGCAGGTCGGCTAGGCCCAATGCCGGTGACTTAGGTTCTGTCCTGCCGGGTGATGGTGACGGTGTCCGGTGCGGGTGGTGTCCCGTTGCGATGCTCGGCCCGTTTGAGCGGCCAGTTGGACATCTTCCGTTTGATCACTCGGGGGCAGG
>NZ_JBSFWK010000019.1:0-134605 GCF_053594815.1 Streptomyces sp. NPDC002577
GAGCGGGGAGATATACAGCACCCGGCAGCGCTTCTTCGGATCGGCCGGTGGCGGGGTGGACGCCAGCTGGTCCAGGGCGGCGACGGAGAATTCCGGGCGCCCACCCGTTTCTTCGTTCGAGCAAGGCCACGAACAGGGAAAGCGGCTACCGGCGCGACACCTGTGTGCGGCAAGATCTCCGGATGGAGCGCGTAGTACGTGACGTGAGTCAGCTGCCGAAGGCACATCTGCACCTGCACTTCACCGGGTCGATGCGGCCCACCACCCTGCTCGAACTGGCCGACAAGTACGGCATCCACCTGCCGTCCGCGCTGACCGGCGGGGAACCGCCCAAGCTGCGGGCCACCGACGAACGCGGCTGGTTCCGCTTCCAGCGGCTGTACGACGCGGCGCGGGCCTGTCTGCGTGAGCCCGAGGACATCCAGCGGCTGGTGCGCGAGGCCGCCCAGGAGGACCTGAAGGACGGCTCCGGGTGGCTGGAGATCCAGGTCGATCCGACGTCCTATGCGCCACGCCTCGGCGGTCTCATCCCGGCCCTGGAGATCATCCTGGACGCCGTGGACAGGGCCTCGCGCGACACGGGGCTCGGCATGCGCGTCCTGGTCGCGGCGAACCGTATGAAGCACCCGCTGGACGCCCGGACGCTGGCGCGGCTCGCCGTGCGCTACGCCGATCGCGGCATCGTCGGTTTCGGGCTGTCCAACGACGAACGGCGGGGCATGGCGCGCGACTTCGACCGCGCGTTCGCCATCGCGCGCGAAGGCGGGCTGCTGTCGGCGCCGCACGGCGGCGAGCTGACCGGTCCGGCCTCCGTGCGCGACTGCCTGGACGACCTGCATGCGCACCGCATCGGGCACGGGGTGCGGTCCGTGGAGGATCCGCGCCTGCTGAAGCGGCTCGCGGAGCGCGGAGTGACCTGCGAGGTGTGCCCGGCGTCGAACGTCGCCCTCGGCGTGTACGAGAAGCCGGAGGACGTGCCGCTGAGGACGCTGTTCGAGGCCGGGGTGCCGATGGCGCTGGGCGCCGACGACCCGCTGCTCTTCGGGTCCCGGCTGGCCGCGCAGTACGAGATCGCGCGCTCGTACCACGGCTTCACCGACGCCGAACTCGCCGAGCTGGCACGGCAGTCGGTGCGCGGCTCCGCCGCCCCCGCGGGCGTACGGGAGAAGCTGCTGGCGGGGATCGACGAGTGGCTGGCCGGTTGACGGCGTTCCGCTGACAGCCTGCTGACGACCCCCTGGGGATCCCTCAGAGGCTGACGCCCACCGTCACCGGTTCGTTGACCAGCGTGATGCCGAAAGCATCCCGCACGCCGGCGACGACCTCGCGGGCGAGGGCCAGCAGGTCCTCGGTCGTGGCGGCGCCCCGGTTCGTGAGGGCCAGCGTGTGCTTGGTGGAGATCCGCGCGGGCCCGTCGCCGTAGCCCTTGTGGAACCCTGCCTTGTCGATGAGCCAGGCGGCGGAGGTCTTGGTGAGGCCGTCGCCCGCGGGATAGGCGGGTGCGCTGGCGTCGGGGCCCAGACGCTCGGCCACGCGCGCGTGGAAGGCCGCGAGCTGCTCCGCGGTGAGGATCGGGTTGGTGAAGAACGACCCCGCCGACCAGGTGTCGTGGTCCTCGGGGTCGAGCACCATGCCCTTGCCGGTGCGCAGCTTGAGCACGGTCTCGCGGGCGTCGGCGAGCGGTACGCGGTCGCCGGGCCCGACACCCAGCGCGCGGGCCGTCTCGGCGTACCTGAGCGGAGCGGAGAGCCCGTCCGCGTCCTCCAGCCGGAACCGGACGCGCAGCACCACGAACCGTTCGGGATCGGCCTTGAAGCGGCTGTGGCGGTACGAGAAGTCGCACTCGGCGTTCGGAATGGTGACCGTTTCGCGCGCCCTGCGGTCGTACGCGATCACTTCGCTGATCGTCGACGACACCTCCTGGCCGTACGCACCGACGTTCTGGATGGGCGTCGCGCCCGCAGAACCCGGGATTCCGGCCAGGCACTCGATGCCTGCGAGACCCGCCTCGACCGTACGGGCCACCGCATCGGTCCACACCTCGCCGGCGGCCAGTTCCAGCTCCGTACCCTCGAGTGCGAAGCCGCGCGTGGCGATGCGCAGGGCCGTACCGGCGAAGCCCTCGTCGCTGATGACCAGGTTCGATCCGCCGCCGATGAGCAACAGCGGGGTGCCTGCGTCGTCGGCCTCGCGGACGGCGGCGACCACCTCGTCGTCGGTGGTCGCCGTGATCAGGCGGTTCGCGGGGCCGCCGAGCCGGAAGGTGGTCAGTGGGGCGAGAGGGGCGTCGTGGAGTTCCTGCACGCGCACCAGAGTACGAGAACGGCCCCGCGGCTCAGGCGGGGCCGTTCTCGAGGCGGGCCCCTACAGGCCGCTCCAGACGCTGCAGTGCCTGCCCAGTCGCCGCGGCAGTTCGTCACCGGTCGTCGCCGACCACGTGACGAACGTCGCGTCTCCTAGGCCAGCTGTACGACCGCCCGGGACATGCCCAGCACCTTCTGGCCTCCGGAGGTGGCCGTGAGGTCGACGCGTACGCGGTTGTCGTCGAGCTTGGCCGCGATCTTGCCGCTGACCTCGATCACCGCGCCCTGGTCGTCGTTCGGGACGACGACCGGCTTGGTGAACCGCACGCCGTACTCGACGACGGCTCCCGGGTCCCCCACCCAGTCGGTGACGACGCGGATGGCCTCGGCCATGGTGAACATGCCGTGCGCGATGACGTCCGGCAGCCCGACCTCCTTGGCGAACTTCTCGTTCCAGTGGATCGGGTTGAAGTCACCGGAGGCGCCCGCGTACTGCACCAGCGTGGCGCGGGTCACGGGGAAGGTCTGGGCCGGGAGTTCCGTGCCGACCTCGACGTCGTCGTAGGCGATCTTCGCCGCCGTGCTCACCGTCATGCCTCCTCCGCCGCACGGGCCACGAGCTTGGTCCAGGCCGTCACGACGTGCTCGCCGGCCTCGTCGTGGACCTCGCCGCGGATGTCCAGGATGTCGTTGCCCGCGAGGGACTTGATGGCCTCGATGGTCGAGGTGACCGTGAGGCGGTCGCCCGCGCGCACCGGGCGCGTGTAGGCGAACTTCTGGTCGCCGTGCACGACGCGGCTGTAGTCCAGGCCGAGCTGCGGGTCCTCGACGACCTGGCCCGCGGCCTTGAAGGTGATGGCGAACACAAAGGTCGGTGGCGCGATCACATCGGCGTGGCCGAGCGCCTTGGCGGTGTCCGGGTCGGTGTACGCGGGGTTGGCGTCCCCCACCGCCTCCGCGAACTCGCGGATCTTCTCCCGGCCGACCTCATAGGGGTCGGTGGGCGGGTAGGACCGCCCGACGAAGGACTGGTCGAGCGCCATGGGCTCGGCACCTCCTGGTTTCCACGGCTTTCACTGGCTCGCACGGCTCGCGCACTCGGCACCGGCCGGCTGCCCGGTCAGGGTTCCACGGATGACCCGGTAAGGACGCGAGGCCGTCCCCGATATGGACGCGGCGCCCCCCGGAACGACGCAAGGCCGCCCCCGGAGAGGGGACGGCCTCGCGTACGAGCCTGTTTTATCGCGTCTCGCGGTGCGCGGTGTGCGCGTTGCAACGCGGGCAGTGCTTCTTCATCTCAAGACGGTCCGGGTTGTTGCGCCGGTTCTTCTTGGTGATGTAGTTCCGCTCCTTGCACTCCACGCAGGCCAGCGTGATCTTCGGGCGGACGTCGGTGGCAGCCACGTGAGTGCTCCTTGACGAACGGATGGGATGAATTAACGCAAGAAAGAGTAGCCGATCGAAGGACCGACCCCGCAATCGGCTACTGTCAGTAGCGGTGACCGGACTTGAACCGGTGACACAGCGATTATGAGCCGCTTGCTCTACCGACTGAGCTACACCGCTGTGATGCGATCCGTTCCCGCCTTGCGACGGGAACCTCACACACCAGAGCCCCAATACGGAATCGAACCGTAGACCTTCTCCTTACCATGGAGACGCTCTGCCGACTGAGCTATTGGGGCGAGCGATGAAGACATTACACGCTCGCCCACCGATCGCCCAAATCCGTTTCCCCCGCCCTGCCGTACGCCGGTGACAATGCCTCTCTGCGGGCCCACCGGGCCCCGCACCAGCCGACTCTCGCCGCGCTCAGTCGTCTCTCCAGCCACAGCGGTCGCGCCAGGGCGCCTCAGCCGTGCCGTCCCGCCGCCCGTCGCGCCGGCCTTGTCCGGCTCCGGCCCCCTCGGCCTTGTCCGGCCCTGCCGTCCCGCCGCACCGGGCCTCGTCCGGCCGCACCACGCCGGTACGACTATTGCGCTCCTCCTCGAAGCGGACCAGCCGTCACCCTAGGCTCGACTCACGCTGCGTGATCTTGCGCACGTCGCCGCGTTCGACATGACGCCTGCAGCCGTCCTTCGAGTCCCAGGAGCGCGATGCCCGACAGCCAGCCGCAGCAGCCCGACTCCCCCGGCACCCCGGGCTCAGGGGGCGCTTCGGACTCCCCGGGATCCGCGGGCTCGTCCGGTTCATCCGGTTCATCGGGTTCATCGGGCCGGTCGGGCAGCGGCAGCGGCGACCGGTCGGTCGGGGACGGCACGGCAGTGCTGCTCTGCGGCGCACGTCTGACCGATGGCCGGACCGTGGACGTACGGCTCAGCGGGGGGCGTATCGAGGCGGTCGGCACGGCGGGCAGTCTGACCGTGCCCGCTGCCCGCGTGGACCTGACCGGCTATCTCCTGCTGCCCGCGCCCGCGGAGCCGCACGCCCACAGCGACTCGGCGCTCTCGGCCGAGACGCCCGGCCCGGTGTCGTACGAGGTCCAGGACGTGCAGCGGCGGACCACCGAGGCCGCCCTGCTTCAGCTCGGGCACGGTGCGACGGCACTGCGTTCGCATGTGCGGATCGGCGATGTGCAGGGGCTGGGGCCGATGGAGGCGGTGCTGCAGGCGCGGCGGTCGCTGCGCGGCCTGGTCGATCTGATGGCGGTGGCGGTGCCCCGGCTCCTGACGGGCGTGGCCGGGGAGGACGGGCTCGCGATGCTGCGGGACGCGGTCAAGATGGGCGCCTCCGTGATCGGCGGCTGCCCCGACCTCGACCCTGATCCGGCGGGCTATGTGGAGGCGGTACTGGAGGTCGCCGCGGAGCACGGCTGCCCTGTCGATCTGCACACGGACGCGGATGATCCGGCGCGGCTTTCCCGGCTCGCGGCCATGGCGGGCGGGCTCCGGCCCGGAGTGACGATCGGGCCGTGCACCGGGCTCGGGCGGCTGCCCACCGAGACGGCGTCGCGCAGCGCGGACCAGCTCGCCGCGGCCGGGGTGAGCGTGGTGTCCCTTCCGCAGGGCGGATGCGGGGGTGGTGGCGTGCTGGGTGGCGGCGCGGCCCCGGTACGACTGCTGCGGGCAGCCGGGGTGCGCGTCGCGGCCGGCAGCGGCGCGCTTCGGGACGTGTCCAATCCGGTCGGGCGTGGGGATCCGCTCGAGGCCGCGTATCTGCTGGCCGCGCAGGAGGGGCTGCGCCCCGAGGAGGCGTACGACACGGTGAGCGCCCGGGCCCGGGCTGTGCTGGGACTGCCCGAGGTGCGTGTGGAGGCGGGTTTTCCGGCCGAGTTGCTGGCTGTGCGAGGCGACCAGCTGGCAGGTGCGCTCTCGCTCGCGTACAGCCGCATCGTGGTGCATCGGGGGCGCGTGGTGGCGCGGACCAGCGCGGTACGCGAGTACTGCGACTCGGCGGCGGCGGTGGCGCTCGACCTGCCGCGGCAGGGGCGCTCGAAGGGCTGCGATTCACCGTGAGGGCCGGCTCGAGCGCCGTGCGTCGCCGGCCGGCTCAACTCGCCGGGACGGGTGGGCGAGTCGGCGGCCGCGGGCGTCCGTACCGGCCACACGGCGATCTCGTACAGCCCGGCGTACGGTCGGAAGCATGCGCATTGTCATTGCTGGAGGGCACGGTCAGATCGCGCTGCGGCTGGAGCGGTTGCTCGCTGCGCGCGGGGACGAGGTCGCGGGGCTCATCCGCAACGCCGAACAAGCATCCGACCTGGAGACGGCGGGGGCCGAAGCGATTCTGTGCGATCTCGAGTCCGCTTCCGTGGAGGAGGTTGCGGGGCATCTGCAGGGCGCGGACGCGGCCGTCTTCGCGGCGGGCGCGGGGCCTGGTAGCGGCGCCGCGCGAAAAGAAACGGTGGACCGCGCGGCGGCGGTTCTCTTCGCGGACGCGGCGGAACGGGCCGGAGTGCGGCGGTATCTGGTGGTCTCGTCGATGGGCGCCGATCCCGCCCACCAGGGCGACGAGGTCTTCGACGCCTATCAGCGGGCCAAGGGCGAGGCCGACGCCGACATCCGCGGGCGGGCGGGCCTGGACTGGACGATCCTCCGGCCCGGCATGCTGACGAACGACGCCGGAACCGGTCTCGTACGCCTGGAGGCCCACACCGGACGCGGGCCGGTCCCGCGGGACGACGTCGCGGCGGTGCTGGCCGAACTGGTCGACACGCCGGCGACCGCGGGCCTGACACTGGAGCTGATCAGCGGTTCGACGCCGGTGTCGGTGGCGGTGAAGTCCGTGGCGGGGAACTGAGGCAGGGCGACGGGCGACGGGTGCGTTCGCCTTCGGCGTAAGGCGTTCGCTGGGTGTTCGCTGTGGACACAACGCGGGAAGCGCGGGGAGGGCCGGTGCTTGGCTGATGCTTGGCTGAGGCATCCGGCCCTCTCGACACCTCGTCCGCCACGCCCTTTCCAAGCGAGGAGCGCCCGCCCATGAGCACCGAAGAGCCCCTGGGGCAACAGGAAGTACCGGCCCAGCAGGCCGCCCTGCTCCACCGGATGTACGAGGTGTTCAGCACCGATGAGCGCGAGGCCGTCCTGGCCGCCGCGCTCGCCCCGGACGTGGACTGGCCGAATGTCCTCGACGGCATCCGCCTCCACGGCCACGAGGAGGTATTCGCATACTGGGCACGCCAGTTCGCCGCCGGAACGCCTCTCGTACGGCTGGAGGGGCTGCGGCTCGACGAGCAGAAGCCGGGTGCCGAGGCACCCCCGGACCGATCCCGGCGGGTCGTCGCGACGGTCCGGACCGGCATGCGCGACAAGACGGGCGACCACTGGGCCGACGCGCCGGTCGAACACGTCTATTCCTTCACGAGCGCCGGGCTGGTGAGCAGGATGGATGTACGTCAGCCCTGAGCGCATGAAGAAACCCCCTCCGACTGCGTTGTCGCAGTCGGAGGGGGTCTCCCTCAGCGTGGCGGCGCCAGGATTCGAACCTGGGAAGGCTGAGCCGGCAGATTTACAGTCTGCTCCCTTTGGCCGCTCGGGCACACCGCCGGGTATCGCTGCCGTTGAGCCGCTTTCGCGGTGCTCCGTGGCAACGACGTAAACGATACCTGATGCGTGGGGGTGCTTCGCCACCCTATTGATCAGTACCTGCTCGCGCCCTGGTGGCTAGGCTTTGCTGATGCGGCCAACGGGACCGGCGGCCGCCCCTACGCACCCCGATACAAGGAGCCACAGGACATGGCCGACTCCAGTTTCGACATCGTCTCGAAGGTCGAGCGGCAGGAGGTCGACAACGCCCTCAACCAGGCCGCGAAGGAGATCTCCCAGCGCTACGACTTCAAGAACGTCGGCGCGTCGATCGCCTGGTCCGGCGACAAGATCCTGATGCAGGCGAACTCCGAGGACCGGGTGAAGGCCGTCCTCGATGTGTTCCAGTCCAAGCTGATCAAGCGCGGGATCTCGCTGAAGGCGCTGGATGCGGGCGAGCCGCAGCTGTCCGGCAAGGAGTACAAGATCTTCGCGTCGATCGAGGAGGGCATCTCCCAGGAGAACGCGAAGAAGGTGGCGAAGATCATTCGCGATGAGGGCCCGAAGGGCGTGAAGGCACAGGTGCAGGGCGAAGAACTGCGTGTCAGCTCGAAGAGCCGCGACGACCTGCAGGCCGTGATCGCGCTGCTGAAGGGCCAGGACTTCGATTTCGCGCTGCAGTTCGTGAACTACCGGTAGTTCGTTTCGGTCACGGCCTGAGGTCTGTTGATCGCGCGGCGGAGGGAGGCACCCGGAACGGTGCCGCCCTCCGCCGCTTCCGGCTGCGGTCTCGGGTCAGCGGCGGGAGTTCCCGAACAGGAGGCGGTAGGCGATCAGCAGGACCAGGGAACCGCCGATCGCGGAGGCCCAGGTCGCTCCGTCGTAGAAGTCGTTGACGACCGGGCGGTGGAGGTAGCGGGCCGAGATCCAGCCACCGACGAAGGCCCCTGCGATGCCGATGAGGGTCGTGCCGATGAAGCCGCCCGGGTCGCGTCCGGGCAGCAGAAATTTGGCGATGGCACCGGCCAGCAACCCCAGAACGATCCAGCTGATGATGCTCATGCCCTGAACCTGCCTTTCCTGCGCGGCATTCGTGCGCTGTTGTCTGGGATGACGTCTGCGGGCGGCGCTCAGTTCCGGTGATCAGTAAGGTGCGGCGCATGACACACGAGCGCGACATATGACATGAGGGCGCGGCACATGAGACAGGGGCTCGCATGACACAGGAGCTGCGGAGGACGCTGGGCGTCTTCGACGCCGTGGTCATCGGGCTGGGGTCGATGCTCGGGGCGGGAATCTTCGCGGCTCTGGGGCCGGCGGCGGGTGCCGCCGGGTCGGGACTGATGCTCGGGCTCGGGCTCGCCGCCGTGGTCGCGTACTGCAATGCGATGTCTTCGGCGCGGCTGGCCGCGCTGTATCCGGCATCCGGTGGGACGTATGTGTACGGGCGGGAGCGGCTCGGCGAGTTCTGGGGATATCTGGCCGGGTGGGCGTTCGTCGTCGGCAAGACCGCCTCGTGCGCGGCGATGGCGCTGACCGTCGGAGCGTACGTGTGGCCCGGGCAGGCGCATGCGGTCGCCGTCGCCGCCGTCGTGGCGCTGACCGCCGTCAACTACGGCGGGGTGCAGAAGTCCGCGTGGCTGACGAGGGCGATCGTCGCCGTGGTGGTGGCGGTGCTCGCGGCGGTTGCCGTGGCCTGTCTGGGGTCGGGGGAAGCGGACTTCGGGCGGCTGGACGTCGGGGCCGACGCCACGGCTGCCGGGGCGCTTCAGGCGGCCGGGCTGCTGTTCTTCGCCTTCGCCGGGTACGCGCGTATCGCGACGCTGGGTGAGGAGGTGCGCGATCCGGCACGCACCATTCCGCGCGCGATCCCGCTGGCTCTCGGTATCGCGCTCTGTATATACGCCACTGTGGCCGTGGCGGCCCTCTCGGTGCTGGGGTCCGGCGGTCTTGCCGATGCGTCCGCGCCGCTGGCCGACGCGGTGCGTGCCGCGGGAGTACCGGGTCTGGCTCCCGTGGTGCGGGTCGGTGCGGCCGTGGCGGCGCTCGGGTCGCTGCTCGCGCTGATCCTGGGCGTGTCGCGGACGACGCTCGCCATGGCACGGGACCGGCATCTGCCGGGCGCCCTGGCCGCCGTGCATCCCCGGTTCCAGGTGCCGCACCGGGCGGAGCTCGCCGTGGGGGCGGTGGTCGCGGTGCTGGCTGCGACGGTCGACGTGCGCGGTGCCATCGGCTTCTCCTCCTTCGGGGTGCTCGTCTACTACGCCATTGCCAACGTCTCGGCCTGCACTTTGAGTTCCCGAAGGGCACTCTCCGTAGTGGGTCTGGTCGGCTGCCTGTTGCTGGCCTTCTCCCTGCCGGTCCTATCGGTGGCCGCGGGTATCGGTGTGCTGGCCGTGGGGATGGTCACGTACGCGGTGCGGCGCCGGTCGGCGCAGTGAGCGGCTCGGCGCTGGTGAGCGGCTCGGCAAGGTGAGTGGGCCGGTGCTGGAGCTGGTCGGCGTGCGTGTGCACGCCGGTCAGGCCAGGACCACCTCGACCCCCATCTCGGCCAGATGGCCGAGCAGTTCCTCGAAGGCCGGCGAGCGGCCATGGGTCTGCGGGGTCACGCCGAGACAGGTGCGGGCGACGTGGGCGTCGTGCCAGACCAGGGTGAAGGGCCGCCGGGCGCCGAACCCGCCGCGCAGGCAGTCCTCCAGGGCGTCGAGGTTCCGGCCGAAGTACCCGCCCGGGCCGTTCACCGCCTCGCCCAGTGCGCAGTAGAAGCCGGGCGCGTCGGTGATGTGGCGGCCGTCGAGGTGGTGGGCGGTGCCGGGCTCCGCCTCCGGCCTGCGGCTGTTGTGCCTGGCCAGGGCGGTCCCGAGCCAGAAGTCGCGGCTCGCGGTGTCGCAGTGCGCCCACAGGTTCGGCTCGGCCGGAATGCCGTCCCACCACAGGTCCCAGACCGTACGAGCCGCGTGCGGAGGCCGCTCCGACCAGGGTTCCAGGGTGAGATCGATCAGTCCGCGGCCGTGCGCCGAGGGGATCCAGGCCGTGAGCTCGCCCTCAACGGCGTACTGGAGCGTTCGCCCGAAGGCGTCGAGACGCAGGACCTTGGCGTGGCCGAGTTCCTCGTCGCCCGCGTCCAAGGCCGCCCGCAGGACTCCTCGCGGAGCGCAGCCGAGCAGCCGCAGCGGGGGCTCCTGCGGGTCGGGGTACGGCTCGCCGACGTGGGCCAGGTCCCGGCAGCGGCCGTACGGTTCGGCGCGCCCGCCGAACAGCCGGTAGCCCGGGGACAGCGGGGGCCGTGCCGGGTAGTCGCGCCGGCTGTCGTCCTCGCGCGCCTCAACGGTGATGTCGCGCAGCGAAAGGTCCGGGGCGCAGGGGCGGTCGCCGAGGACGCGTACGTCCTCCAGGCGCCACTCGCCCACCCGGTTGCCCGCCTTGTCGAGGATCTCGAAGGCCAGGAGGCCGAGCGGTGCGGATCCATCCGAGTGAGCCCGGGCGAGGGCAGCGCTCAGTTGTCCCTCGGGCGCGCAGCCGAGCAGTTCGAGGCGCGCGCGCTCGGGCAGGGGTGGGTCGGCGAAGAGATCTTCCGCGTCCGCGCACAGGGCCCAGATCTGATCGTGTTCGGGCTCTTCGGCGTCGTACGGGGCCAGTGCGTACTTCGGCGGCTGCACCCCCGCGCCGCCCGCTACCAGCTTGCCCGGGCGAACGGCTGGTCCGTGCGGACGATTTCGCGGCCCAGCGGCAGCAACGAGACCGGTATGAGCTTGAAGTTGGCTATGCCCAGGGGGATGCCGATGATCGTGAGGCAGAGGGCGATGCCGGTCGTGATGTGGCCGAGCGCGAGCCACCAGCCCGCGAGGACCAGCCAGAGGACATTGCCGACGCAGGAGGGCGCGCCCGCGTCCCTGCGCTCGACCGTCGTATAGCCGAAGGGCCACAGGGCGTAGACGCCTATGCGGAACGCCGCTATGCCGAACGGGATGCCGATGATCGTGAGGCACAGGATCAGTCCCGCGAGCACGTAGCCGAGGAACAGCCAGAAACCGCTCAACACAAGCCAGATGACGTTCAGGACGGTCTTCATCGGCGTCGACCTGCCATCTGTTCGAGCCGGGCGATGCGCTCCGCCATCGGCGGGTGTGTGGAGAACATCTTCGACATTCCCTGACCCGGACGGAACGGGTTGGCGATCATCATGTGGCTCGCCGTCTCGAGGCGGGGCTCGGGCGGCAGCGGCAACTGCTTGGTCCCGGCGTCGAGTTTGCGCAGCGCACTGGCGAGGGCGAGCGGGTCGCCGGTGAGCCGGGCGCCGGACGCGTCCGCCTCGTACTCGCGGGAGCGGCTGATCGCCAGCTGGATGATGCTGGCGGCGAGCGGCCCCAGGATCATGATCAGCAGCATGCCGAGGATGCCGGGGCCCTCGTCGTTGTCCGAGCGGCCGACCGGGATCAGCCACGCGAAGTTGACCAGAAACATGATCACGGAGGCGAGGGCGCCCGCGACCGATGAGATGAGGATGTCGCGGTTGTAGACATGGCTGAGCTCGTGGCCGATCACGCCCCGGAGCTCGCGTTCGTCGAGGATCTTGAGGATGCCCTCGGTGCAGCAGACGGCGGCGTTGCGCGGGTTGCGTCCGGTGGCGAACGCGTTCGGCGCGACCGTCGGCGAGATGTACAGCCGGGGCATGGGCTGGCGCGCCTGTGTGGAGAGCTCGCGGACCATGCGGTAGAGCCCTGGTGCCTCGAACTCGCTGACCGGGCGCGCACGCATGGCGCGCAGCGCGAGCTTGTCGCTGTTCCAGTAGGCGTACGCGTTCGTGCCGATCGCGATGAAAAGGGCGACGATCAGGCCCGTACGCCCGAAGAAACTGCCGATGACGAGGATGAGTGCGGACAGTCCCCCGAGGAGTACGGCGGTCTTCAGCCCGTTGTGCCGGCGGTGCACGGTACGCCCTCCTGGTGGTGCGGCGGGGGAACCCTCTGCGTTGTTGACGCTCTGGAGCTTCCACGGTCCGGTGGCTGGTGCTGCCACTGTCCAGTGGAACCTCCCGTACGGGTCAACGCCAGGCGGGAAGTACTAGTTCCCTTGTGCGTGCAGCGGCGCGCATGGGCCGTCCGGGTGACGGGCCACGCGCGCGTGCCGGTTGAGTCGTGTCTGCGCGACTCAGAACAGCCCGGTGCCCGCGAAGCGCAGGACGATCTGGGGTGCCCCGGAGAGGGCGATGCCGAGGACGGCGGTCAGTGCGATCGCGGCCGTCAGCGGGGCCGGAACGCGGTGCCGCTCGGGTTCTCCCTCCGGCGCGCGGAAGAGCAGCGCGGTCCACTGCAGGTAGTAGTAGAGCGCGATCACGACATTGACGGCCATGACCACCGCGAGCCACCCGAGACCGGCGTCGACCGCGGCCGAGAAGACCGTGACCTTCGCGAACAGGCCGATGATGCCCGGCGGCAGTCCCGCGAGGCAGAGCAGGAAGAAGGCCAGCGCCAGGGCCGCCACCGGCCGCCCCGCATAGAGGCCGCGGTAGTCGCTGATGCGGTTGAGCGGCTTGGCACGGGCGACGAGAGCGGCCACGGCGAAGGCGCCGAGGTTCACGGCTGCGTACATGAGGGCGTACGCGACGGTGGAGCCGATGGCCTTCTCGGCGTCCTTGGAGTAGCCGGCGGCGGCGATCGGTACCAGCAGGTAGCCGGCCTGGCCGACGGACGACCAGGCGAGCAGCCGGACCGCGCTGTACGCGCGCGTGGCCTGCTGCCGCAGCGCGCCGGCATTGCCCACCGTCATGGTGAGCGCGGCGAGGACGGCGAGCGCGGGGCCCCACACGTCGGCGTACGAGGGAAGGGCGACGACGGTGACGAGGATCAGCCCGGAGAAGCCGACCGCCTTGCCGACGACGGACAGGTACGCGGCGACCGGCAGGGGCGCCCCGATGTAGGTGTCCGGCACCCAGAAGTGGAAGGGCACGGCGGCCGTCTTGAAGGCGAAGCCGACGAGGGTCAGGACGACACCAGCCTGGGCGAGCGTGTGGAGTTGCCCGTCGACGTGTCGGAGTGCCGATGCGGTCTCGGTCAGATACAGGGTGCCGGTCGAGGCGTAGAGGAAGCTGACGCCCATGAGGGTCACGGCGGTCGCGGCGACGGACGACAGGAAGAACTTCAGTGCCGCTTCCGCGGACCGCTTGTCGCCCCGCTTGAGGCCGACCAGGGCGAAGGCGGGCAGCGAGGCGACCTCGAGGGCGACGACGAGGGTGGCGAGGTCGCGGGATGCGGGCAGCAGGGCGGCACCCGCGGTGGAGGAGAGCAGCAGGAACCAGAACTCCCCTTCGGGGAGTTCCCTTCCGGAGTCCTTGGCGTCCTTCAGGGCGCTCGCCGACATCAGGGCCGCGAGCAGGGCTCCGCCGAGGACGAGGAACTGGATGACGAGTGTGAAGCGGTCGACGGTGTAGCTGCAGACGGACGCGTTGTGCCGCAGACAGAAGGTGGAGCGGTCGCCGTCCAGCAGGGGCAGCAGTGAGAGCGTGGCCGCGGCGAGTCCCGCGATGGACACCCAGCCGAGGACGGCCTTCCTGTCGTCGCGTACGAACAGGTCGGCGACCAGGACGACGAGTCCGACGAACGCGGCGATGGTCGGCGGCGCAATCGCGAGCCAGTCGACGGACTGGACCAGGGAGCTCATCGGGTGCCTCCTGCGAGGAGCTGCTGCACGGCCGGGTCGGTGAGGCCGAGGAGGACCGCGGGCCAGAGTCCGGCGATGACGGTGAGGGCGACGAGGGGCGTCCAGGCGGCGAACTCGTAGCCCTGGATGTCGGGGACCGCTCGGCGCTCCTGCTCGGTGGATCCCATGCAGACGCGGCGTACGACGACGAGCATGTAGGCGGCGGTGAGCAGGGTGCCGAGGCCCGCGAACACCATGAAGGTCAGGAACGCGGGCCGGCTGAGGCCTTGGGCGGGCTGGAACGCGCCGAACAGGGCGAGCATCTCGCCCCAGAACCCCGCGAGGCCCGGCAGTCCGAGCGAAGCCACCGCGCCGAAGGCGAGCAGGCCGCCGAAGCGGGGGGCGCGGCCGTAGAGGGCGGCCCCCGTCTCCTGGGAGAGGGTGTCGAGGTCCGTCGTGCCGGTGCGGTCCTTGAGGGCGCCGACCAGGAAGAACAGCAGGCCGGTGATGAGGCCGTGGGCGATGTTGGCGAACAGCGCGCCGTTGACGCCGGTCGGGGTCAACGTGGCGATGCCGAGCAGCACGAAGCCCATGTGGCCCACGGAGGAGTACGCGATGAGGCGCTTGAGGTCGCCCTTCGCGCCCTGCCTTGCCAGGGCGAGGCAGGCGAGGGACCCGTAGATGATGCCGACGACCGCGAAGGCGGCGAGGTAGGGCGCGAAGGTGTGCATCCCGTCGGGAGTGATCGGCAGCAGGATGCGCACGAACCCGTAGGTGCCCATCTTCAGCAGGACGCCGGCGAGCAGGACCGAGCCGACCGTGGGCGCGGCCGTGTGGGCGTCCGGCAGCCAGCTGTGCAGCGGCCACATCGGGGTCTTGACCGCGAGCCCGATGCCGATCGCCAGAACGGCGATGACCTGCACGGATGTGGTGAGCGACCGGCCGTTGTCAGTGGCGAGTGCCACCATGTCGAACGTGCCTGAGTTGAGCCCGACGAGGAGGAGGCCCAGCAGCATCACGACGGAGCCGAGCAGCGTGAAGAGGATGAACTTCCACGCGGCCGGGCCCCGTCCCTCGCCGCCCCAGCGGGCGATGAGGAAGTACATCGGGATGAGCACCATCTCGAAGGCGAGGAAGAACAGCAGCAGGTCGAGGACGGCGAAGGTGGCGAGGGTGCCGGACTCGAGCACGAGGATCAGAGCGACGAATGCCTTGGGGGACGGGCCCGCAGGCATCTTGAAGTAGCTGTACAGCGCGCAGAGGAAGGTCAGCAGCGCCGTCATCACAAGGAGGGGGAGCGAGATGCCGTCGATGCCGAGGTGGATCCGCACGTCGAGTGCGGGGATCCAGCTGATGTCGGTCGTGGCCTGCATCTTCGAAGGCTGGTCGTGGTCGAAGCCGAGCGCCAGGACGATGGCGGCGGCGAGGACCGCGCCGGTCACGGTCACGCCGTGGCGGAGCACGGCCTGCTCGGGCGACTTCCCCTTCAGCCCGGGCGGGGCGGGCAGGAGAGCGGCGACGGCGCCGATGAGCGGGCCGACGACGACGAACGCAAGAAGGAACTGCATCATGGATTCGCTGATATCGATCACGGCTGCTCACGCTCCCCTGGTGGCGACGAGGACGGCGACGATCGCCAGGACGGCGGAGCCGGCGAGCAGCGCGCTGAGGTAGGTCTGCACATTGCCGGTCTGGGCGCGGCGCACGGCCGTGCCGAGCCAGCGCGGGGCGGTGCCCGCAGCGCGTACGTAGGTGTCGACGACCTCGCGGTCGAGGAAGCGGACCAGTTCGGCGGCGGCGCGTACGGGGCGTACGAACAGGGCCGTGTAGACGGCGTCGAGGTGGAAGCCGACGGCCGCGTGGCGGTGCAGCGGGCCGAGCAGCAGACGGCCGGGGTCGGCCGGGTCGGGGGCGTAGGCCACGTCTCCGTACGCGGGGGCGTGGCTCGCGATGGCTTCGGCCTCGACCACGCCGGCGTCCGCCTCCGGGTGAGCCGCGACCGCACCCAGGGGGACCCGGGCTGCCAGCGCCGTCGTGTGCCGCCAGGCGCCATAGGTGACCAGTCCGCCGACCAGGGCCAGACCTGTGCCGAGCACGGAGGTGGTGAGGGTCGGGGTGAGGTCGCGGCCGTCGAACCAGTCGGGCAGGAACCCCACAGTGAGCCCGAAGGCGAGGGACGGCAGGGCGAGCACCCACAGGACGGCATTCATGACCACGGGCTGCTTGCCGTGGTCCGGGGCCTCGGCGCCGTGGCCCCGGAAGGCGAGGAGCCACAGCCGGGTGGCGTAGGCGGCGGTGAGGAGGGCGGTGATCAGTCCGGAGACGAGCACGACCCAGCCCGCCGATGCGGGTACGGCAGCCGCCTCACCGGAGGCCGCGTGCTCGGCTGCCCCCAGCACGGCCTCCTTGGAGAAGAACCCGGCGAACGGCGGGATCGCGGCGAGTGCCAGCAGCGCCACGGTCATCGTCCAGTAGGCATCGGGGACGCGGCTGCGCAGGTCCCGCATGCGGGACATGGCGGCCAGCGAGTTGGTGCCGGCGGCGTGGATGATCACGCCCGCGGCGAGGAACAGGAGCGCCTTGAAGGCGCCGTGCGCGAGGAGGTGGAAGACGGCCGCACCGCGGTCACCGACGGCCAGGGCGCCGGTCATGTAGCCGAGCTGGCCGATGGTCGAGTAGGCAAGGACGCGCTTGATGTCGTCCTGGGCGAGCGCGGCCAGCGCCGAGCCGGTCATCGTGACGGCGGCCATCACGGCGAGGACGACCAGGGCGGCCGCCGACGCCATGAACACGGGGAGGAGCCGGGCGATGAAGTAGACGCCGGCCGCAACCATCGTCGCGGCGTGGATCAGCGCGGAGACCGGCGTCGGGCCGGCCATCGCGTCGGGCAGCCAGGTGTGGAGCGGGAACTGTGCGGACTTGCCCGCGACGCCCGCCAGGAGCAGCAGAGCGATCAGCGTCGGGTGGTCGAGGCTGCCGCTCGCGACGGCGCCGAGGACCTTCGTGATGCGGAACGACCCGGCGTCGGTGGCGAGCGCGAACAGACCGAAGAGGAAGGGGACGTCGCCGAGCTTGGTGACCAGGAAGGCCTTCAGGGACGCGGCCCGTGCCTCGGGCGTCTCCCAGTAGTGGCCGACGAGGAAGTACGAGCAAATGCCCATGACCTCCCAGCCGACCAGCAGCACGATCAGGTCGCCGGAGTAGACGACGAGCAGCATCGCGGAGGTGAAGAGGGAGATGAGCGCCGCGTACGAGGGGTAGCGCGGGTCGTCGCGCAGATAGCCCGTGGAGTAGATCTGCACGCAGGACGCGACCACGCCGACCAGTACGGCGACGAGGACCGCGAAGCCGTCCAGGTGCAGGGCGAGTTCGATGGGGACCGAGCCGGTGGGGGTGAGCTCGGTGGCCGCGTCGATGGCCGGTCCGCCGGCCTGACGGGCGGCGACCAGCACCGCGAGGACCGTCGAGAGCAGGGTGGGCAGGACGGCCAGGGGGCGCACGAAGCCGGGAGCGGTGCGGCCGAGCAGGAGGCCGGCCGCGGCACCCAGAAAGGGAAGGAGGGGGACGAGTACGGCAAGGGTCGTGGTGGTCACGCGGCGGCCTCGGTGTTCTCTGCCATGGCGGGGGCGGCCGGTTCGGTGCCGTCGTCCCCGGGACCGGGGCGCGTCTCGGCGGTGTCGCGGAGCTTGTCGATGTCTGAGGTGCCCCGGGCACGGTAGACGGCCAGCACGATCGCGAGGCCGATGCCGATCTCGGCGGCGGCGATGGTGATCGTGAAGAGGGTGAGCGCCTGGCCTGAGTGGAGGGTGTCGCGGGCGGCCTGGCTGAGCCAGACGTCGAAGGCGACGAGGTTGAGGTTGACGGCGTTGAGCATGAGCTCGACGGACATCAGCACCAGGATCGCGTTGCGGCGGGCCAGGACGCCGTACAGGCCGGTGCAGAAGAGGAGGACGGAGAGCACGGCGGGATAGGCGAGATGCATCAGCGGACCCCTTCCTTGCCGGACGCCGCCTTGCCCTCGGAGGCCGCTGTGCCCATGGACGGTGTCTTGTCCTCGGCCGGCGCCTTGTCCCCGGACTGCGCCCTGTCCGGCGATTCCTCGGGTCGTTCGCCCTCGGCTGCCGCCTTGCGGGACAGGACGATGGCGCCGACGAGGGCGGCGAGGAGCAGGACCGAGAGCGCCTCGAACGGCAGCACCCAGTTCTTGAAGAGGCTGGCGCCGGTCACGGCGGTCGAGCCGTCGGAGCCGGCGACAGCGGCTGCCGCGGCGTCCAGGTCGATCCAGGTCGTACGGAAGGCGTCGACGACGACCCAGACCAGGGCGACGGCCGCGGCGCCGGCGACGGTGAGCGCCGCCCACCGGTTGCCGGAGTCGGCGTCCGGGGAGCGGCCGATGGGCGCCCTGGTGAGCATCAGTCCGAACAGGAGGAGGACCACGACGGAACCGACGTAGATGAGGACCTGCACCCAGGCGATGAACTCGGCGGTCAGCAGGAGGTACTCGACGGCGAGGCCGCCGAGCGCCACCACCAGCCACAGGGCGGCGTGCACCAGCTGCTTGGTGGTGACGGTTATGGCCGCCGCGCCGAGCGTGACGATCCCGACCAGCAGGAAGGCGATCTCGACGCCGGTCGGGGAGAGGAAGCCGTGGCTGCTCGCTGCGAGGGTCACGCGGATCCCTCCTCTCCAGGAGTGCCGGAGGCGGAGGGGCCACCGGACACCTCGGGGGCGCCGGAAGCCTCGGGGGCGCCGGAAGCCTCGGGAGCCGCGGGCGGCTCCTGGGCGGCGGCCAGCTTCTCCGCGGCCTTGCGGGCTGCGGCCAGCTCCTTGGGCTCTTCCGCTCCGGGGTCGAGGGCGGGCGGGGCCGGGACCGTCCACATCCACTCGCGGAGCTTGTCGCGCTCGTGGGTGAGGTCGCGGATGTCGGTCTCGGCGTACTCGAACTCCGGGGACCAGAACAGCGCGTCGAAAGGACACACCTCGATGCAGATACCGCAGTACATGCAGAGCGAGAAGTCGATGGCGAAGCGGTCGAGGACGTTGCGGCTGCGTTCGCGTCCGCCGGGTGCGGCGGCCGGGACCGTCTCTTTGTGGGAGTCGATGTAGATGCACCAGTCAGGGCACTCGCGTGCGCACAGCATGCAGACGGTGCAGTTCTCCTCGAACAGGCCGATGACACCGCGAGTGCGCGGCGGAAGCTCGGGCTGGACGTCCGGGTACTGCGCGGTGACGGACTTCCTCGTCATCGTGCGGAGGGTGACGGCCAGGCCCTTGGCGAGGCCGGAACCGGGAATGCGGGACCGTGTGGTGGGCGGAAGGGACTCGGCCACGGTTACGGGATCACCACCTTGACGACGCCGGTGAGGGCGATCTGGGCGAGGGCGAGCGGGATGAGGACGGTCCAGGAGAGCTTCTGGAGCTGGTCCTCGCGCAGCCGCGGGTAGGTCACGCGCAGCCAGATCACGATGAAGGCGAGCACGGCCGACTTGAGGAGGGTCCACACCCAGCCGAGCCCGTCGGCGCCCCACGGACCGTGCCAGCCGCCGAGGAACAGGACGGTGGTGAGGCCGCACAGGACGACGATGCCGGCGTACTCGGCGAGCAGGAACAGAGCGAAACGGAGGCCCGTGTACTCGGTGTAGGCACCGAAGATGATCTCCGAGTCGGCGACCGGCATGTCGAAGGGCGGACGCTGGAGCTCGGCGAGGCCCGCGACGAAGAAGACGATGGCGCCCACGATCTGCCAGGGCAGCCACCACCACTCGAAGGCGTTGACGATGCCCGGGAGCGACACGGTCCCCGCCGCCATCGCCACCGAGGCGGCGGTGAGCAGCATCGGCAGCTCGTACGCGAGGAGCTGCGCGGCGGTGCGGAGGCCGCCGAGGAGGGAGAACTTGTTGGCGGACGCCCATCCGGCCATGAGCGAGCCGAGCACGCCTACGCCCATGACGGCGAGTACGAAGAAGATGCCCGCGTCGACGATCTGGCCGACGGCGCTCTCGCTCGGGCCGATCGGGATGGCGACGAGGACGAGAAGGTAAGGGAGGAGCGCGACAGCGGGGGCGAGCTGGAAGACACGGCGGTCGGCGCCGGCCGGTACGACGTCTTCCTTCTGCGCGAACTTCACACCGTCGGCGACGAGCTGCGCCCAGCCGTGGAAGCCGCCCGCGTACATGGGGCCGAGGCGGCCCTGCATGTGCGCCATCACCTTGTGCTCGGTCTGCCCGATGACCAGGGGCAGCGTGAGGAAGACGACGAAGACGACGAGGAGTCGCAGAGCGACGTCGAGCGCGTCGTTCACTGCGGGCCTCCTGGGCGGTTGTCGGGGCTGTCGGTGCTGTCGGTGCTGTCGGTGCTGTCGGTGCTGTCGGTGCTGTCGGTGCTGTCGGTGCTGTCGGTGGGATTGTCCGGGGACTCGGGGCCCTTCGACTCCGAGGGCTCGGACTCCGGTGCCTGGGCTTCAGCTGGTACTTGTCCCGGTTCAGCTGAGGCCTCGGCCGACGGCTCTGCCGACTTCTGCGCGGAGTCGTCGTCCGACTCGTCGAAGGCGGGCCGTGCATGGTGCCAGGGCGCGTCGGCGCTACGGGCAGGGCGAGATGCACCCTCGCGCGCCTGGGACGCCGGGGCACCCTCAGCCTGCGCGCCCTCAGCCTCCACGGCCGAGGCACCCGTGGCCGTACCGTCCGCTGCGGCAGCCCGCTGGCTCGCCGAGCCCTGGCTCGCACTCCGCGACCGGCGCGGGGCCGCCGCCCCACAGGCCCCAGTAGCCCCACTGGGCCCACTGGCCCCAGGAGCAACAATTGCCCCCGTCGGCCCGGCCGGAGGCTCAGCCGCAGCGGCCGAGCCGGCCGTCGCCGCCGCAGCCGCCGCTCCTGCCTGGCTGGCCGAACCCTCGCTCGCCGTGCGCGTACGCCGAGCCGGGCGGTCCCCCGCGGCGCGGGCAGCCCCGCGCGCGGGACGGGCCGGAGCCGCGGGAAGCTGGCCCTTCAGCGGGCCCCACTCGTTGGGATCGGGCACGCCGGGCGGCAGCATCTGGCGGCGCTTCGGACCCCCGTGCTCGGACTCCCCCGGCTCCTTCGCGCCCGGCCAGGCCTTGGCGACTCGCGCCGCCAGCACGAAGTCCTTGCGCAGCGGGTGGCCCTCGAAACCGTCGGGCAGGAGCAGAGGCGTCAGGCCCGGGTGGCCCTCGAAGGTCACGCCGAACATCTCGTGGGTCTCACGCTCGTGCCATGCCGCGCCCGCGTAGAGGCCGACGGCGGACGGCAGTACGGGCGCGTCGTGCGGAACGGTCGTACGGACGAGGAGGCGGCGTACTGGCGACAGCGCCACCACGTGTGCGGACACGCGGAAGCCCGTGCCGGGCTCGTCGACGGCGCTCAGCCAGTCGAAGTAGGTGCAGCCGAGCACGGAACGCGCCGTCTCCAGGGCCGCCGTCCAGGAGGACGGGGGCACGTCGACGGTCAGCACGTCGTACGACTCCTCGGCCGTCGCATCCGCACCGAAGAGTTCCTCGACGGGGGCGGTGAGCCAACCGGTCACTCGGACGCCTCCCCCGCAACAGGCGGCTGAACAGGGGGCTTCACCAGGCCGCTCTGCAGCGCGGCTGCCGAAGGCCGGCCCGCACCCGCCCCGTACCGCTCCCCCAGCGACTCCCGCGCGATCTTCTCCTGGAGCTTGAGGATGCCCTGGAGCAGCGCCTCCGGACGCGGCGGGCAGCCGGGCACGTACACGTCCACCGGGATGATCTGGTCGACGCCTTTGGTCACGGAGTACGAGTCCCAGTACGGGCCGCCGCAGTTGCTGCAGGCGCCGAACGAGATGACGTACTTGGGCTCGGGCATCTGCTCGTAGAGGCGCTTCACGGCCGGGGCCATCTTGTCCGTCACCGTGCCGGACACGACCATCAGGTCCGCCTGGCGCGGGCCGGGCGCGAACGGGATCACGCCGAGCCGGATGAAGTCGTGCCGGGCCATCGACGCGGCGATGAACTCGATGGCGCAGCAGGCGAGCCCGAAGTTGAAGACCCACAGGCTGTAGCGGCGGCCCCAGTTGAGGATCACCTTCATCGGCTCGGGGGCGAGCCGGGCCAGGGCTCCCAGCCTCTTCGGCTCGGGAAGCAGCACGGGCTCGGGAAGCAGTACGGGCTCGGGCTGGACCGCGTCCGCGTTCTGGGCCGCGTCCGTATCGGGCCGGGTCACGTCCATGTGAGGACGCCCTTCTTGTATGCGTACAGCAGGCCTACGGCGAGGAAGCCGAGGAAGATGAACATCTCCACGAGCGTCGTCGCTCCGTAACCGGGCGCGGCGAACACCGTGGCCCACGGGAACAGGAAGATCGAGTCCACGGCGAAGATCACGTAGAGGAAGGCGTAGACGTAGTAGCGGACCTGGGTGTGCGCCCAGCCCTCGCCGACCGGGTCGACGCCGCACTCGTACGTCAGCAGCTTCTCGGGCGTGGGGACGACGGGGCGCAGCAGGCGCCCCGCGGCGAACGCGACGGCGACGAAGAGCACGCCGATGAGGGCGAGCAGACCGACCACGGAGTACGACTGGAAGTAGTCGGCCGCGAGGCCGCTCTGCGCGACATCCGGCGCCGCAAAGCCGAGGCCGCCCGCAGCAACGCCGTGTCCCCCTGCGAGTTCGCCCACGGCGACGTGAACCCCCGCGACGTCGCCCGCAGCGACGTGGCCTGCCGCGAGAACGGTCGGTTCCGGCACGTCCGCCCCTCGTTCCCTCATTGCGCCCGGTGCCGGGCGGCTTCGTTGCACCCGGTGACGGGCGTTTCGTTGCGCCCCGTGATGGGCCGTGTTCGACGATCTGTACGCACGGGAGTCTAGGGCCTGCTAAAGAAACGGTAAGCGGCCCGTCATGCGTGCAGTCGGCGGGCCCCCCTCGGCGGCCCGCACGAGGTGGGGTTATCCCCAGTTAACCTCGGCGGCGGACCTCATGGCGCAACGGCGCGCGACCGGGCACGCTGGCGGCCATGACCGCAGGGACCAGCACCGGCTCCAGCGCCGGCACCGCCACCACCCGAACCGGCACGGGCACCGCCGGGGCAGCCGCAGCCGCCCCCGAGGACAGCACCGCGCACAGCGACGAGCAGCTGCCGCCCGCCCGCTTCGCCTTCGGCGGGCAGACGTGGAAGGAGATCGCCCATCTCCTCGCGAACCTGCCGGTGGCGCTGCTGGGCTTCATCTACGTGATGACGGTGCTCTTCACCAGCGCCTGGCTGACCGTGACGGTGATCGGGTTTCCGCTGCTCGCGGCCGGGCTGATGGGCGCGCGGCAGCTGGGCAGGCTGGAGCGGGCGCGGGCCAGGCTGCTGCTCGGGGTGCGGGTGGACGAGCCGAGTCCGCTGCCGTTGCGCGGGCGCGGCGGGTTCTTCCCGCAGCTGTGGATGACGCTGAAGGACCCGGTCGGCTGGCGCACCGTGCTCTACGAGTTCATACGGCTTCCGTGGGGCGTGCTCACCTTCACGGTCACGTTCACGTCGCTGTTCGTCCTCTGGCCGGTCCTGCCGTTCATCGCGCGCGGGCTCACCAACGCCGACCGGGCGATGGTGCGCGGGCTGCTGTCGCCCTCCGACGAGCTGGAGCGCCGCATCGCCGAGCTGGAGTCGGACCGGGGCGTCGTGGTCGACACGGCCGCGGCCGACCTGCGCCGTATCGAACGCGATCTGCACGACGGCGCGCAGGCCCGCCTGGTGAACCTCGCGATGGGGCTGGGCCTGGCCAAGGAGAAACTCCTGGAGGACCCCGACGCGGCCGCGGCGATGGTCGAGGAGGCCCATGGCGAGGTGAAGCTGGCTCTGCAGGAGCTGCGCGACCTGGCGCGCGGCATCCACCCGGCCGTCCTCACCGACCGCGGCCTGGACGCGGCACTGTCCTCGGTGGCATCGCGCTGCACCGTGCCGGTGCAGGTGACCGCCGATCTGGACGCACGCCCGGCGGCCGCCATCGAGGGCATCGCGTACTTCACGGTCTCCGAGCTGCTGCAGAACGTCAGCAAGCACAGCGGGGCGCGCTCCGCGTCCGTGGAGGTGTGGCGCGCGGACCGGCGGCTGATGATCCAGGTACGGGACGACGGGCGCGGCGGTGCGCGCCTGGACGGCGGTACGGGGATGGCGGGGCTCGCGGAGCGGCTCGGCGCGGTCGACGGTCTCTTCGTGATCGACTCCCCGGGGGGCGGCCCGACCACGATCACGGCGGAACTGCCCTGGCGGGACCGGACGGACGATCCGGCGCCCGGGAGGGCGTAGCGCCCACACCCCGCCCGCGAGACCGTAGCGCCCGCCCGGGGAGCCGGGGGGTAGGGAAAACCCCCGCCCCAAGACGCCGACGGACTCCATGGTCCGGGGGCTCCGCCGCCAGCACTGTTGATGTACGACGACGACAGCCGGGCACCGAGCAGAAACGGACGGGCGGCAGCGATGGCCACGCAGTACGGGCAGGGGTACGGGCAGCAGTACGAACAGGGGTACGGGCGGCTCGGCGGGTCCGGTTTCGGCGGGACGGGCGACGGGGAACCGGCGCGGCGGCACCTGCTGCCGGCGGGGCTGCGCGCGCCGTTCGAGGGGCGCACCTGGCGCGAGTTCGGCTATCTGATGGTGAGCCTGCCGGTCAGCATCCTGACGTTCACCTTCGCCGTCACGATGCTGTCGCTCGGCGCGGGCCTCCTGATCACCTTCCTCGGCATCCCGGTGCTCGCCGCGGCGCTCGCCGGCTGCCGCGGGCTCGGCGCGCTGGAGCGGGCCCGGGCCAGGGCGCTGCTGCGCCTGGACGTGGCGGACCCGAAGCCGGTCCGGCGGCCGGGACGCGGCAACGCGCTCTCGCGGGGGGCGGCTCTGCTGCGGAGCGGCACCTCCTGGCGGCATGTGCTGTACGCGATCGTGCACTTCCCGTGGGCCGTGTTCGCCTTCTCGGTGGCGGTGTCCTTCTGGTCCCTCGGCTGGGCGATGCTGACGTACCCGCTGTGGCAGTGGGTCTTCCCGGCGTACGTGGGCGAGGGCGGCATCCAGCTCTACGGCGACGGCACGCACAGCGTCTACCTGGACAACCCGTTCGAGATCACCGTGACCGCGCTGGTCGGCCTGCTGATCACGCTGGCGACGCCGTGGATCCTGCGGGCCCTGACCTCCGTGGACCGGCTGCTGGTGTCGGGTCTGCTGGGGCCGTCGCGGCTGGCCACGCGGGTGGTGGAGCTGGAGTCCGACCGCGGTGTCGTGGTCGACACGGCCGCGGCCGACCTGCGCCGAATCGAGCGCGATCTGCACGACGGGGCACAGGCCCGCCTGGTGGCGCTGGCCATGGATCTGGGGCTCGCCAAGGAGAAACTGGCCAAGGACCCGGAGGCTGCGGCACGCATGGTGGACGAGGCGCACGGCGAGGTGAAGACGGCACTGCAGGAGCTGCGCGACCTGGCGCGCGGCATCCACCCGGCCGTCCTCACCGACCGCGGCCTGGACGCGGCACTGTCCGCGGTGGCGTCCCGCTGCACGGTCCCGGTCCAGGTCGACGTGGACCTGCCGTCCCGCCCGGCACCCGCGATCGAGGGCATCGCCTACTTCACGGTCTCCGAGCTGCTGCAGAACATCAGCAAGCACGCGCAGGCGACCCGGGCGATCGTCGACGTGTGGCGCGCCGAGGACCGGCTGTTCCTACAGGTCACGGACGACGGCATGGGAGGCGCGGCGGTCGCGAAGGGCTCCGGCCTGGCGGGCCTCGCCGAGCGGCTGAACGCCGTCGACGGCATCCTCCTCGTCGACTCCCCGCCGGGAGGCCCGACCCGCGTCACGGCCGAGCTGCCCTGGCGCGGCTGACCCTCGCGCGCCGTCCTGAGAACCGACCGGACACCCGACCGGCAAACCGGCCGCACCGGAGTCCCACCTCCCGATTCCCGCGCCTCAGGCCCGTCCCGTCCCGAATGCTGGGATGCTGGTCTCCGCCGTACGACCCGCAGAAGGCCGTACGGCAGAGACGTACACGTGCCGGCAGAGCCGGGCAGGGACCGCGCCGGGCGAGCCGAGAGAGTCCAGGGGGACCGGAGAATCGTGGAGGACAGGGTGCGGGTGGTCATCGCCGAGGATTCAGTGCTGCTCAGGGAGGGCCTGACCCGGTTGCTGACCGACCGCGGGCACGAGGTCGTCGCGGGTGTGGGCGACGCGGACGCGCTGATCAAGACCATCACCGAGCTGGCCGCGGAGGGCTCGCTGCCCGACGTGGTGGTGGCGGACGTACGGATGCCGCCGACGCACACGGACGAGGGCGTACGGGCCGCGGTGCAGCTGCGCAGGCTCCATCCCGGGCTCGGCGTGCTGGTGCTGTCGCAGTACGTGGAGGAGCGGTACGCGACGGAGCTGCTCGCGGGCTCCAGCCGCGGCGTCGGGTATCTGCTGAAGGACCGGGTGGCCGAGGTACGCGAGTTCGTGGACGCCGTGGTGCGCGTGGCCGACGGTGGTACGGCGCTCGACCCGGAGGTCGTGGCCCAGCTGCTGGGCCGCAGCCGCAAGCAGGACGTGCTCGCGGGACTCACCCCGCGCGAGCGGGAGGTCCTCGGTCTGATGGCCGAGGGCCGGACGAACTCGGCGGTCGCCAGGCAGCTCGTGGTGAGCGACGGCGCGGTCGAGAAGCACGTCAGCAACATCTTCCTGAAGCTCGGCCTGGCACAGAGTGACGGGGATCACCGGCGTGTTCTGGCGGTTCTGACTTACCTGAACTCGTAGCGGACTGACACTCTGTCAAATATCAGTCACAACCTGCGACGAAGTGCGGACAAGGCGAAGGCGAGGCGCATCGGACCCGAGCTCGGACCCGAGTCCTAGCACCAAGGGATGAGCGGCCCGCGTCTTCCACGGGAAGGGTCAAGGGCGTGCAGAATACGACAAAACAGGACAGCGGATCATCTCAAAAGTGCGTCCACCATGCGAACAGTCCCAGGAAGGACACCCTTACCGACGTAGGGTGGGCTATGGGGAGGCCGGTCGGCCGGCCGCCTCGTACGAGCCGCCTCGAGGGAGGTCCAGTTCAGTGACCAGCCAGGTCAGTAGCCCAGCCGAGCAGGCCGACGGGACCGTTGTCGGTGGGCAGCGCACGCCGCTGTCCGAGGCGGGCGCATCGGGCGACAAGGAAGTACGCCGTCTCGACCGTGTGATCATCCGGTTCGCGGGCGACTCCGGTGACGGCATGCAGCTCACGGGCGACCGCTTCACCTCGGAGACGGCGTCCTTCGGCAACGACCTGTCGACGCTGCCGAACTTCCCCGCCGAGATCCGGGCCCCTGCAGGCACCCTGCCGGGTGTCTCGTCGTTCCAGCTGCACTTCGCCGACCACGACATCCTCACGCCGGGCGACGCGCCCAACGTGCTGGTCGCGATGAACCCTGCCGCGCTGAAGGCGAACATCGGGGACGTGCCGCGGGGCGCCGAGATCATCGTCAACACGGACGAGTTCACCAAGCGCGCGATGCAGAAGGTCGGCTACGAGACGTCCCCGCTGGAGGACGGCTCGCTCGACGGCTACAACGTGCACCCGGTGCCGCTGACCACGCTGACGGTGGAGGCGCTGAAGGAGTTCGATCTTTCGCGCAAGGACGCCGGGCGCAGCAAGAACATGTTCGCGCTGGGCCTGCTGAGCTGGATGTACCACCGGCCCACCGAGGGCACCGAGAAGTTCCTGCGGGCCAAGTTCGCCAAGAAGCCGGACATCGCCGAGGCGAACATCGCCGCGTTCCGGGCGGGCTGGAACTTCGGCGAGACGACCGAGGACTTCGCGGTCTCCTACGAGGTCGCCCCGGCCACCAAGGCGTTCCCCACCGGCACGTACCGCAACATCTCCGGGAACCTGGCGCTGTCCTACGGGCTGGTCGCCGCGTCTCGCCAGGCGGACCTGCCGCTGTACCTCGGCTCGTACCCGATCACCCCGGCGTCGGACATCCTGCACGAGCTGAGCAAGCACAAGAACTTCGGCGTGCGCACCTTCCAGGCCGAGGACGAGATCGCGGGCATCGGTGCCGCGCTCGGCGCGGCGTTCGGCGGTTCGCTCGCGGTCACCACGACCTCCGGCCCGGGTGTCGCGCTCAAGAGCGAGACCATCGGTCTGGCGGTCTCCCTGGAGCTGCCGCTGCTGATCGTCGACATCCAGCGCGGTGGCCCGTCCACCGGCCTGCCGACCAAGACGGAGCAGGCGGACCTGCTGCAGGCGATGTACGGACGCAACGGCGAGGCGCCGGTGCCGGTGGTCGCGCCGAAGACCCCGGCGGACTGCTTCGACGCCGCCATCGAGGCGGCCCGGATCGCGCTGACCTATCGCACGCCGGTGTTCCTGCTCTCCGACGGCTATCTGGCCAACGGCTCCGAGCCCTGGCGTATCCCGGAGCTCGACGAGCTGCCCGACCTGCAGGTCCAGTTCGCGCAGGGCCCTAACCACACGCTGGACGACGGCACCGAGGTCTTCTGGCCGTACAAGCGCGACCCGCAGACCCTGGCCCGTCCGTGGGCGATCCCGGGCACGCCGGGTCTGGAGCACCGCATCGGCGGCATCGAGAAGCAGGACGGCACGGGCAACATCTCCTACGACCCGGCCAACCACGAGTTCATGGTCCGCACCCGCCAGGCCAAGATCGACGGCATCGAGGTGCCCGACATCGAGGTCGACGACCCGACCGGGGACGCGAAGCTGCTGGTCCTCGGCTGGGGCTCGACGTACGGACCGATCACGGCCGCCGTGCGCCGGCTGCGCAAGGCGGGCGAGAACATCGCCCAGGCCCATCTGCGCCACCTCAACCCCTTCCCGGGGAATCTCGGCGACGTCCTGAAGCGTTTCGACAAGGTGGTGATTCCCGAGATGAACCTCGGTCAGCTCGCCACCCTGATCCGGGCGAAGTACCTGGTCGACGCTTACTCGCACACCCAGGTCAACGGAATGCCGTTCAAGGCGGAGCAGCTCGCCGCGGCTCTGAAGGAGGCCATCGATGCCTGAGACCACCACCGAAGGGACCATCGAAGCGCTTTCGCTGGTGCCCAAGGCCGAGGCCAAGCAGTCCATGAAGGACTTCAAGTCCGATCAGGAAGTGCGCTGGTGCCCCGGTTGCGGTGACTACGCGATCCTCGCCGCCGTGCAGGGCTTCATGCCCGAGCTCGGCCTGGCGAAGGAGAACATCGTCTTCGTCTCGGGCATCGGCTGTTCCTCCCGCTTCCCGTACTACATGAACACCTACGGGATGCACTCCATCCACGGCCGCGCCCCGGCCATCGCGACCGGGCTCGCCTCCTCCCGTCGCGACCTGTCGGTGTGGGTCGTCACGGGTGACGGTGACGCCCTGTCGATCGGCGGCAACCACCTGATCCACGCGCTGCGCCGCAACGTCAACCTCAAGATCCTGCTGTTCAACAACCGGATCTACGGCCTGACCAAGGGCCAGTACTCACCCACCTCCGAGGTCGGCAAGATCACCAAGTCGACGCCGATGGGCTCGCTGGACGCGCCCTTCAACCCGGTGTCCCTGGCGATCGGCGCCGAGGCGTCGTTCGTGGCGCGCACGGTGGACTCCGACCGCCAGCACCTCACGAGCGTGCTGCGCGAGGCGGCCGCCCACCCGGGCACGGCGCTGGTGGAGATCTACCAGAACTGCAACATCTTCAACGACGGCGCCTTCGACGCCCTCAAGGACAAGCAGCAGGCCGAGGAGGCGGTGATCCGCCTGGAGCACGGGCAGCCGATCCGCTTCGGCCACGAGAACGCCAAGGGTGTCGTGCGCGACGCGGCCACCGGCGATCTGAAGGTCGTCACGGTCACGCCGGAGAACGAGTCGCAGATCGTGGTCCACGACGCGCACTCCGCATCGCCGACGACGGCGTTCGCGCTGTCCCGGCTCGCCGACCCGGACACCCTGCACAACACCCCGATCGGCGTCTTCCGCTCCGTCGACCGGCCGGTCTACGACACGCAGATGGCCGACCAGCTGGACACCGCCATCGAGCAGAACGGCAAGGGCGACCTCGCGGCGCTGTTCGCCGGAGGCGACACCTGGACGGTGGTCGGCTGACCGCCGACCCCCCGTTCGCACAACGGCATGAGGCCCGGACCCGAAGCCCTGAGCTTCAGGTCCGGGCCTCATCGTGTTTTACGTACCCGCGGTTTCAGGCCCGCGTCTCGTCGTACGCCTGGCGGGCCTTCAGTACCTCGCCCATACGCTGCTCGGTCCAGGTCGCCAGTGCCCGGACCTGCTCCGCCGCCTCCCTGCCGATCGGTGTCAGCGAGTAGTCGACGCGCGGCGGTATCACCGGCTTGGCGTCCCGGTGCACCAGGCCGTCGCGCTCCAGTGTCTGCAGCGTCTGGGCCAGCATCTTCTCGCTGACGCGGCCGATCTCGCGGCGCAGCTCGCTGAACCGGTACGAGCGCTCCTGCAGGGCGATGAGGACGAGCACGCCCCAGCGGCTGGTGACGTGCTCCAGGACCAGCCGGTACGGACACATGGCGGCGTCGTCGTCCACCTTGATGGGCTTGATGCTTACGGCCATGCCAGTACCTTACTTCAAAGTGGGTACTTTCCAATCCACAGCGCCCCTCCTAGGGTTAGCAGCAGAGCCACTCAAGAGGGAGAAATCAGTCATGAGCATCGTCGTCACCGGCGCCACCGGACACCTCGGCCGTTTCGTCGTCGAGGGGCTGCTCGAGAAGGTCCCGGCCGACCAGATCACCGCCGTGGTCCGCAGCGAGGAGAAGGCCGCCGGCTTCGCCGCCCGCGGCGTGAAGATCGCGGTCGCCGACTACAACGCCCCCGAGACCTTCGACGGCCTGTTCGCCGCCGGCGACAAGGTGCTCCTCATCTCCGGCAACGAGTTCGACAAGGGCCGGGTCGGCCAGCACAAGGTCGTCCTCGACGCCGCCAAGGCGGCCGGTGTCGCGCTCCTCGCGTACACCAGCGCCCCCGGCACCCTGACGGCCGCGCTCGCCGACGACCACAAGGGCACCGAGGCGGCGATCCTCGAGTCCGGTGTGCCGTACGTGCTGCTCCGCAACGGCTGGTACAACGAGAACTACACCGAGAACCTCGCCCCCGCCCTCGAGCACGGCGCCGTCGTCCAGGCCGCCGGCGAGGGGAAGGTCGCCTCCGCCTCGCGCGCCGACTACGCGGCCGCCGCCGTGGCCGTGCTGACCGGCGAGGGCCACGAGAACAAGACGTACGAGCTGAGCGGCGACACCGCGTGGGGCTTCGCCGAGTACGCCGCCGAGGTCGCCAAGCAGTCCGGCAAGGAGATCGTCTACAACGCCGTATCCGTCGAGGCCTTCACCGGCATCCTGACCGGCGCCGGGCTGCCCGGCCCCCTCGCCGCGATCCTGGCGGGCGTGGACGCGTCCATCGAGCAGGGCGAGCTGGCCGTCACCAGCGGCGACCTGTCCCGTCTGACCGGCCGCCCGACCACGCCGATCGCGGAGTCGATCGCCGCGGCGCTCAAGGCCTGAGCACCCCTCAGCCCCGCACCGCCACCCCCCGAACCCCGCCTGTCATGACCGTATTCCAATACGGACATGACAGGCGGGGTCGGGCGGCGCTACCTTCGTGGAGTTGCCGTGTCCGAGGAGGGTGTCTTGAAGTCGAAGAGCGAGCAGCGAATAGGTCTGCTGAACGGCTTCGCGGCATACGGGGCGTGGGGGATCGTTCCTCTCTTCTGGCCCCTCCTCAAGCCCGCCGCGGCCGGCGAGATCCTCGCGCACCGCATGGTGTGGTCGCTCAGCGTCGTGGGCGTCGCGCTGTTCGTGATGCGCCGCTGGGCCTGGGCCGGCGAGCTGCTCCGGCAGCCGCGCAAGCTGGGGCTGATCACGGTCGCCGCGGCCGTCATCACCGTCAACTGGGGCGTCTACATCTGGGCCGTGAACGCCGGCCATGTGGTCGAGGCCTCGCTCGGCTACTTCATCAATCCGCTGGTCACCATCGCCATGGGCGTCCTGCTGCTGAAGGAGCGCCTGCGGCCCGCCCAGTGGGCCGCGGTCGGCATCGGCTTCGCGGCGGTCGTGGTCCTCACCGTCGGCTACGGCCGGCCGCCGTGGATCTCGCTCGTCCTCGCCTTCTCCTTCGCCACCTACGGCCTGGTGAAGAAGAAGGTCAACCTCGGGGGCCTGGAGTCGCTGGCCGCCGAGACCGCGATCCAGTTCCTGCCCGCGCTCGCCTATCTGCTGTGGCTCGGCTCGCAGGGGGACTCCACTTTCGGGACCGAGGGCGCGGGCCACGCGGCGCTCCTTGCCACGACGGGCATCGTCACGGCCGCTCCCCTGGTGTGCTTCGGCGCGGCCGCGATCCGGGTACCGCTGTCCACACTCGGGCTGCTGCAGTACCTCGCACCGGTCTTCCAGTTCCTGCTGGGCATCTTCTACTTCCACGAGGCCATGCCGCCCGAGCGCTGGGCGGGATTCGCCCTGGTGTGGCTGGCGCTGATCACGCTCACCTGGGACGCGCTGCGGACCGCGCACCGGGCCCGGGCCAAGGCCGAGGCACTGCGACTGGAAGCCACCCGGCAGGCGCCCGAATCCCCGGCGCCGCGTGGGGCGACCGCCTGAACCGACGGGCAGGCACGGCTCTGCCGGAAGACGGCGTGTCGCAAGGCCCGGGGGCCTATAAGTGGTGCGTATGACTCAGCAGAGCCACCATCCGCCGACGCTCCACTGGAAGCTCGTCATCGACGCCGCGGATCCCCACTCCCAGGCGGCCTTCTGGGCCGAGGCCCTCGGGTACGAGGTCGAGGACAACAGCGCCCAGATCGAACGGCTACTCGGCCTCGGCGCCGCCCCTGAATCGCTCACTCTGAAGTTCCGCGGCCGGTACGCCTGGCGGGACCTCATCGCGGTACGGCACCCGGACGACCCGTACGACGAGGAGTCCGGCATCGGGCTCGGGCGCCGGATCCTCTTCCAGCGCGTACCGGAACCGAAAACCGGCAAGAACCGCCTCCACATCGACGTCCACTCCCCGGGCGGGCAACGGGACACCGAAGTCGACCGGCTGGCGGGGCTCGGCGCCAGCGTGCTGCGCCGGGTCAAGGAGCCGGCGGGCGAGTGGGTGATCATGCAGGACCCGGAAGGAAACGAGTTCTGCGTCCACTGAGCTTCTGCATTCACCGAGCTTCTGCGTCCAATGAGCCGTCGCTTCGCCTCGGGCGGGGCCTGCGCAGCCCGCCCGAGGCCAGGCGGCAGCCGTTATGCGTTCAGGTGCATTTCAGGACCCTCGGCCAGATCGCGCCGACCGGGCCACGGTTCCGGCAGAACAGACGACCCTCGGCATGCGCGGCGTCGATCAACTTCGGCAGGGCTGCCGGGTAGTTGGTGTACAGATGACCGTAGATGGTGCCCGCGTGCTTGGCATCAGCCGAAGCTTTCTTGTACTCCGAGACAATGGAGTCGATCGAGCGGTAGTGGACGCCGTCCGGCTTCTGCCAGTCGTCCGTCCGTATGGTCCATGTGCAAAGCCGGTACCCCAGCTGAGAAGCGATACGACGCACCCTGCTGTTCCACTCCCCATGCGGCGGCCGAAGCACGTTCGTCTTCACCCCGTCGGCGATCTGGAATCTGACCGCGGAATTAGTGAGGTTGGTGAGCGAACCAGGGTTGCTCGGGTGGGAGTAGGTGTGATTGCCGACATAGTGCCCCTGTGCGCGTAGCGTCGAGACGATATCGGGGTAGTTCTTTGCGTACTTGTTTATAAGGAAGAACGCGGCCCGGATGTTGCGGCTCTTGAGGTAGGCGCCTGTACGGGTGGCGATGTACGGGTCCTTGACATTCCAGTCGTCGAAAGTGAGCAGCAGTCGACTTGAATTGGTGTTCCCGCACCGCTGACGCGAATAGGCCGACGGGTAGGGAGGCACCGGTGGCGTCATCGATATGGTCAGGGCCGTCGCAGCCAGCGCGGCCGATTCCTTGAGAATACGAGCGGGACGCATGGATTCTCCTTTCGGCGTTGACGATCACTGAAGACATCAGCCTGGAGGATCACCAGCCGTCCCCTAAAAATGTCAGTCACTCCAGGTGGGCGCGCCACTGGAGAGTGGCATGTTCCCCGGCGACGTTGTCCGTTCAGGTGATCCTTGATTCCGCGGTCACCCGTTCAGCCCGCACATCAGAATCTGCCACTCGGCTCAGTCATACCGAACGGCTAAGCCGTGATGTCCTTCGCCGTGAATCTCGCCCAGGCTGCCGAGCCGAACACGGCCGCATAGACGGCCTGCAGCCCGAGGTTGCGCGTCAGGTCGTCCCAGTAGACCGGGTCGCGCATCAGATCGGCGAAGGACAGCCAGTAGTGCGAGAAGAGATACGGCTGGATCGCGTGCAGCTGGGGGATCTGGTCGAGGATCTGGACCGTGATCAGCAGGCCGACGGTCGTCGCCATCGCCGCGATGCCGCTGCTCGTCAGCGTCGAGACGAAGAGGCCGAGCGCCGCGACTCCGATCAGCGACGCGGCGACGACCAGCGCGATCAGCAGGGCACGCAGCAGCCCGTCACCCATCCCGATGCGTGTGCCGGAGATCGTGGTGAGCTCGCCGAGCGGGAACAGCAGCGCGCCCACGGTCAGGGCCGAGACCGCCACGACGAGGGTCGCCACGAGGCAGAACGCCATCGTCGTCGCGTACTTGGTGAGCAGCAGCCGCGTACGGCCCGCCGGGGCCACCAGCAGATAGCGCAGGGTGCCCGCGTTCGCCTCGCCCGCTATCGCGTCGCCCGCGACGACGCCGATCGCCATCGGCAAGAAGAACGGCAGCGTCGCGGCCAGCGAGGTGAACACCAGGAACAGGCCGTTGTTGGTGATCTGCGCGATGAACGCCGGGCCGCCACCGCCACCACCCGGGCCCGTGCCGCCGCCGTCGCTCGTCTCGATCTTCACCGCGATGCCGACGAGTACGGGCACGGCCGCGAGCACACCGAGGAGTGCCAGGGTGCGCCAGCGGCGGAACGTGGTCGTCAGCTCGCTGCGGAACAGGCCGAGGGTCCACATGCGGCGTATGGAGGGTGCGGCAGGCGCGGTCGCCGCGGTCTGCACGGCTCGTTCGCTATGTTCGGTTTGCTTGGTGCGTACGGATGTGCCCTCAGCCTGCGACATCGAAGCCCTCCCCCGTCAGCGCCACGAACGCGTCCTCCAGCGAGGCGCGTTCCAGGCCGAAGCCGCGCACCCGCACACCGGCCGTTACCAGCGCCGCGTTCACCTCCGCCAGGTCGCGGCCCGGATCCGGCGGCTCGCCCGTCACCCGGTCGTCCGTGACGACGATGTCCGTCACGCCCTGCTCCTTCAGTACGCGGGCCGCGTCCCCCGGGTCCGGGGTGGTCACGACGAGGCGGCCGCGCGCACCCGCGGCGAGCTCGGCGACCGGGCCCTGCGTGATCAGGCGGCCGCGGGCCATCACGGCCGCATGGGTGCACACCTGCTCGATCTCGTCCAGGAGGTGCGAGGAGAGAAAGACGGTCGTGCCGTCCGACGCCAGCTCCCGGACCAGCGCGCGTATTTCACGCATGCCCTGCGGGTCGAGGCCGTTGGTCGGCTCGTCGAGCACGAGCAGCCGCCTGGGCTGCAGCAACGCGGCCGCCAGCCCCAGGCGTTGCTTCATGCCGAGCGAGTACGCCCTCGCCTTCTTGCCGGCCGCGGCCGTGAGGCCCACCCGGTCCAGGGCCTCGGCGACGCGTGCCCGACGGGTGCGGGGGTCGGCGGTCGGGTCCGCCGCGTCGTACCGCAGCAGGTTGTCGCGGCCGGTCAGGAAGCCGTAGAGCGCCGGGCCCTCGATGAGCGCGCCCACGTGCGGGAGCACATGGCGCGTGGCGCGCGGCATGGGGCTGCCGAGGACCCGGGCCGAGCCCGAAGTCGGCTCGATCAGGCCCATCAGCATCCGGATGGTGGTGGTCTTGCCCGAGCCGTTGGGACCGAGGAACCCGAAGACGCTGCCCTCCGGGACGGTCAGGTCGAGCCCGTCCACGGCGAGCTGCCCGCCGCGGTAGCGCTTGGTGAGCGCACGGGTGGCGATCACCGCGCCCGTGTCCCTTTCCGCGGCGGACAGTTCCTCCATGACTCTCCCAACCTGCTTGCGTCGTACCGTTGCTGTGACTGACGAACCGCTCCTGAACCTGGGGGCTACTTCGCCGCGTTGGCCGCCTTCACCAGCGCGTCCTTGGTCACCGCGCCCGCGTAGACCTTGCCGTCGTCCGTGATGAGGGCGTTGACCAGGCGGGTCGAAAAGACCGTGCCGGAGCCGAACTTGCCGGACACCTTGTCGCCCAGCGCGTCCAGAAGCTGCTGCGCCTGCGGCGCGGCATCGTCCGAGCCGGCCGACGGCAGGCCCTGGCCGCCCGGCACCTCGAACTCGGCGATGGAGTCCCAGCCCTCGCCGATGACCTTCAGTCCGCCCAGCCCGCTCAGCTCGTCCTCGAGACCCTCGCCCGACTTGGGCGCCGTGCCCTTGAACGTCTCGCCCCCGTCCTTGGACGCCTTGTCCTCGTCCTTGGACGTCCTGTCCTTGGACGCCGACTCGTCGCCCTCGGTGACCTTTGTGCCCTTGGGCGGGCTGAAGTCGAACGCGGACGCTGACGGCTTGCCGAAGTCGACCTTGGTGAAGCCCGCGTCGACGACGGCGGCTCCGCCACTGGCCGGTGTCAGCGTGAACTTGAGCGGCATGCCGGTCTTCGCATCCACCGCCACCGAGATCGCGCCGACCGTCGAGCCGGACTGCTTCGGCTTGACGAGCAGCTTGTAGGCATCGCGGCCGGCGACCTGCGCGGTGCCGTCGACCGTCACCGACGTCGTGTCGTCGACCGCCTTCAGTGCCTCGTCGGTCAGCTCCTTGGGGGTGGCCGGGACGTCCTCGGGCGCGCCCCTGTCACCCTCGTCGCCCTTCCCGGCGTGCTCCGTACCCGTCGTGTGGTACGCCTCGTTCGACGCGCTGTCGTACGCCCACACCTCGTCGCCGTTGCGGATCAGGCTGTACTCGGACGCGTCGTCGAGGACCGACAGCTTCTGCTTGTCGGGGCCGTCGGCCGCCACGCGGAGCGTGTGCGTACCGGACGCGAGCTCCATCAGCTTGGCCTGGGGATCGGCGGACGAGCCGCTGCCGTCGTCGCTCGCACCGCCGCCCGGCGTGAGGCTGCCCGCGATGCCGCCCAGCGAGGGGAGCCCGAAGTCGGTGCTGATCTTCACCGTGCCGGAGAACTGCTGCACATCCGACGCGGCGATCTTCTCGATGAGTTTCTGCGCGCTGATCTCAGGCAGATCGGGGTCACCGGAGTCGGCGAGTGCCGGGACGAGCCCGATGGTCGCCGCGGCCACCCCCAGGACCGCGACCGGGACCACGTAGCGCGCGGCCCTGCGGCGGCCCGCGCGCAGGTCATCGGCCTCTGCGGCGGCCCCCTCCGCTGACGTCTTGCCGGATTCGTACGGTGCCATCTGTGCCCTACCTCCGTGGTTCGGCGGCGGCCTGCTCTGTCCCTGTACTCGTCCACTCCGCGCCGCCATTGTCACCCGAATTGCTGTGAAGTGGCGTGTTCCATCTGACCAAACCGGCCATGAGGAAGCGTCAGACCGGGGGCCCAACTCCGTGTACTCCTGCGGTATGACATGCGACGGCGGCGCCTCCCCCGTACCGTAGGGGAAGGCGCCGCCGTGTCGTGCGCGGACCGGGCTCAGCCCGCCCGATGCACCACCGCGTCGCACAGCTCCACCAGCGCCGCCTTGGCATCGCACTCGCGCAGGGGCGCGAGCGCGGCCCGCGCCTCCTGCGCGTACCGCACGGTGTCCCGGCGGGCCTGCTCCAGCGCCGGGTGGACGCGCAGCTTGGCCAGCGCCTCCGCGTGGCGGGCGTCGTCGGTGAGGTCGGAGTCGAGGAGCTCGCTCAGGGCGATGTCCTCGGGCAGGCCGAGCCGCTCCACGCACTCGCGAAGCCGCAGCACCGGCAGCGTCGGAATGCCCTCGCGCAGATCCGTGCCCGGCGTCTTGCCGGACTCACGCGCATCGGAGGCGATGTCCAGGACGTCGTCGGCCAGCTGGAAGGCGACGCCGAGCCGCTCGCCGTACTGGGTCAGCACGTCCACGACCGTCTCGTCGGCGCCCGACATCATCGCGCCGAATCGACCCGCCACAGCGATCAGCGAGCCGGTCTTGCCGCCGATCACGTCCAGGTAGTGCTCGACGGGATCGCGGCCGTCGCGCGGCCCCGCGGTCTCCAGGATCTGGCCCGTGACCAGGCGCTCGAAGGCCTCGGCCTGGATGCGGACGGCCTCCGGACCGAGGTCCGCCAGGATGTGCGAGGCGCGGGCGAAGAGGAAGTCGCCGGTCAGGACCGCGACGGAGTTGCCCCAGCGCTTGTTGGCGCTCTCGACGCCGCGGCGCACCTCGGCCTCGTCCATGACGTCGTCGTGGTAGAGGGTCGCGAGGTGCGTGAGCTCGACGACCACGGCGGAGGGCACGACGCCCGGCGCATACGGGTCGCCGAACTGCGCGGCGAGCATCACGAGCAGCGGGCGGAACCGCTTCCCTCCCGCGCGGACCAGATGCTGAGCGGCCTCCGTGATGAACGGGACCTCACTCTTGGTGGCCTCGAGGAGGCCCTCCTCGACAGCCGCCAATCCGGCCTGGACATCGGCTTCGAGAGCCTGGTCCCGCACGCTCAGCCCGAACGGCCCGACGACGGTCACGAGGGATCTCCTGTCTGCTGACGATCACAAGGTCGGTCACATGGGCGATGACACGGTTTTTCGCTGTGTTTGTCGATCTGTCGCTGCCATCACTCGAGTCAGCGTATCCGGTCGCCTTTCGATCACAGTGAGGGCCTGCCTGTCCAAGCCAGGCACTGTGCGACCTCCCCCGGTATCTTCGTGATCATCCTTATATCTCCCCATATGCCTCAAACACCCACTGTGCACCTTCGAAGCGCCCGCCCAGGCACCTCACACGGCCCGTCACTCACACAGCCCGTCACTCACACAGCCGGTCGCGCAGCGCGCAGATCCGGCGCCTCACACGTCATACGCAGAAGTGACCGCCGGAGTTCCGGCACCGAGGTCCCGTCATGAAGATCCGCACCTCCTTCCCGTACGAGACGACCCGCCAGGACGTCCGGATTCCGCTGTCGGACGGAACGCGGCTGTACGCGCGCGTGTGGCGCCCGCTGACCGCAGAACCCGTACCGGCGCTGCTCGAGTACCTCCCGCACCGCCTGACCGACCGGACCGCGCCGCGCGACTGGCAGCGGCATCCCTGGTACGCGGGCCACGGGTACGCGTCCGTGCGCGTGGACGTGCGCGGGCACGGCAATGCGGAGGGCATGCCGGGCGACGCGTACTCGTCCGCCGAGCTGTCCGACGGGGTCGAGGTGATCGAGTGGCTGGCCGCCCAGCCGTGGTGCAGCGGCAGTGTCGGCATGTTCGGCCTCTCCTGGGGCGGCACCAACGCCCTCCAGATCGCGGCGCTCGCGCCCGAGCCGCTCAAGGCCGTCGTCACCGTCTGCTCCTCCGACGACCGCTACGACAACGACCCGCACTACCTGGGCGGCTCCGTCCTCGCCGTGGACATGCAGGCGTGGGCCGCGGCGATGCTCGCCGGCGTGGCGCGTCCGCCCGACCCGCTGTACGCCGGTGACGCATGGCGCGACATGTGGCTGTGGCGCCTGGAGGCCGTCGAGCCCGTCGTCCACACCTGGCTGAGCCACCAGACGAGGGACGCCTACTGGCGGCACGGCAGCGTCTGCGAGGACTACGGCGCGATCAGGGCCGCGGTCCTCGCGGTCGGCGGCTGGCACGACCCGTACCGCGACACGGTCCTGCGGCTGGTCGAGCACCTCCGGCACCTTCCGGACGACCGGGTACGGGGGCTGATCGGCCCCTGGTCGCACCAGTACCCGGACCGGGGACTGCGGCCGGGCCCGGCGATCGGCTTTCTGCAGGAGACGCTCCGCTGGTGGGACCGGCATGTGAAAGGCGTCGACTCCGGTGTGTCCGCAGAGCCGAAGCTCCGCTCCTGGATCAGCGACTCCCATCCACCGGCGACGGTGTACGCGGAGCTGCCGGGCCGCTGGGTGGGTGAACCGTCGTGGCCGTCGCCGAACGTCCGCTTCGTTCCGTACGGGCTGGGCGAGGCGGGCAGCCGGTCACCCGGCGGGGCCGGGCCCTCCCCGGCAGTGGCGGCCCCAGCCCCCGTCCTCGTACGGTCGCCGATCCACACAGGGCTGGACGCCGGCCGTTTCCGCCCCTCCGGCAACGAAGCGGACCTGCCGCCGGACCAGCGTGAGGAGGACGGGAGATCGGTGTGCTTCGACTTCGCGGTCGAACAGGAGACGTGGATCCTCGGCCGGCCGCGGGTCCGGCTGCGGCTGACCTCCGCGACACCCCGCGGTCAGGTGGTGGCCCGCCTCTGCGACGTGGCGCCGGACGGCGCGTCGACGCTGGTCACCCGGGGTGTGCTCAACTTCTCGGCACGGCGGGGCCGGGACCGGGTGGTCGAGTGGACGCCGGGCGCGACCGAGGACGTCGCCTTCGAACTGAACGGCATCGGTCATGCCTTTCCGCCCGGCCATCGCATCCGGCTCGCCGTCTCGTCCGCGTACTGGCCGTGGATCTGGCCGCAGCCCGGCTCCGAGGCGGGCTTCGTACTGGACCCGGCGGGCAGCACGCTCGAACTCCCGGTCCGCGCGCTCACCGCCGACGCCGCCCTCGCCTCCCCCTTCGAGGCACCGGAGCAGTCCGAGCCGCTGGGCGTCGTCATCCCCCTGACGCTGAACGAACAGCGCCCGGAACGCCTCGTCGTACACGATGTCGCCCAGGGCGAGCGGCGCCTGGAGGTGGGCCCGCGGCCCGGGGGTGCCCGCGTCCACCCGGACGGCCTCGAATACTCCGAGGACGTCGTGGACACGTACACGATCAACGAGTCCGGCCCGCTCTCGGCCCGTACCCGCTCGGACTGGTCCATCCGGCTGCACCGGCCGGAGCTGCCGTGGGACGTTCGGATCGAGACACGCTCGGAGATCGCCTGCGACGCGACGTCCTTCACCACGTCGGACGAGGTCGTATGCCGGGAGGGGGACGAAGTGGTGTTCCACCGGACGTGGGAACGCCGCATTCCGCGGACAGCGGGCTGAGCCCCGTTCCAGCTGAGCCCCCGTTCTAGCTGGGGCTCAGCGGAAGCACCCGGCACGTCAGGGTTCCGGCGGCTGCGCTCCCGGCCGGGCCGGCAGCCGCCAGGGGGTTCGGCCACAACTGGAACAGCCACTCTTCCTGGTGGTCGACGGCGTCCGGCTGCCGGGGCGACCGCCGGTGAGCCCGCACCCGCCAGACGCCCTGCCGGCCGAGCCACACGGTGGCAACGTTGTCTCCCATGATGTTCTGCAACTGGAGTTCCAGGCTCTCCAGCAGCGCAAAGTCGCATTCCATGGCGTCACACGCCCACTCTGCGGCAGACACGGGCTCGGTGTCGTAGACCTCGAGGCTCACGGATGCGTAGCGAATGTCCGTGACCGCGCTGCGCGCGACCATGCCGGACGGCGTGCAGACCAGCATCCTGCGGTAGTCCTCGTCCTGCCACAGCATCAGACCGTCGTCCCAGTAGGACGCAGGGGGGTCGTTGAGGAGGAAACAGCCGTGGTCGACAGGGGTTTTGACCCACACGGTCTGGTGGGGCGAAGGCGAACGGGGCGTCGACGTCTCCGATGACCGGGCTCTGCGCATGCTCTCCTGCCGGGCTGCGATGAACGAGGACACGACGGGTGTGTCGTGTCCTCTGCTTCACGCAGCGGGAGGGTGCGTCCGTCGATAGACACTCACACTTTTTTTATGACATGGCCTCACATCACGCGATGACACCAGTTATGGGCGACAAACCCGGTTTGTTCAATTTTCACATATGGACTGGGCCAGGCCGCACTGCTCAGTAGCGGCATGCCTGTCGCACCGCCCCGGTCGGCGGGCTTTCCTTGGCCTGTGGGGATCCCGGGGTCTGTGGGCCTGCCTTTGTCGGCGGGCTCTCCTGGGTACGCGGGCTTGCCTGGGTACGGGGGCTTGCCTCGGTCTGTGGGCCTGCCCTTGTCGGCAGGCTTTCCTGGGTACGCGGGCTTGCCTCGGCCAGTGGGCCTGCCCTTGCCTGCCGGCTTGCCCGTGTCTGCAGGCTTGCCCTTCGCCTTGCCCTTGGCTTGGGACTTGCCCTTGCCCACGCCTTTGGACTTGCCCTTGTCTGCGGACTCCCCGCCGTCCGAAGCGGCCGTCGCCGAGGCCGACGGCACCGACGCCGGGGACGCGGACGTGGACGGAGAAGGAATCGAGCGCACGTCGGCGGTCGTTTCCGCAGGCAGTACGCCCGGCAGCAGGTGGTGCGGAGAGTGCGGCGCCGGTTCGACCGTCGCCGACTCGGGTGCGATCACGACCGCCACTACCATCGCGGTCGCGGTCGTCGCGGCGGCGACAACCGGGTAGGCGGGGGCGAGCCGGGCCGAGTCCGCCACCCACCTCCACCACACGACGACCAGTCCCAGTGCCGATGCCAGCAGGGCTTTCAGCGTGCTTCTCGCTCGGGCCAGCAACGACTCGGCAGTCCGGTAGCCGACCCCGAGCCGCCCGGCCACCTCGGAGACCGTGAGCCCCTCCGCCCGCAGCCGCAGAGCCCTGGCCTGACGGGCAGGCAGCCGTGACAGTGCCTCCGCTGCCCACGCGGCCTCCGCCCGATCGCACACCCGCTCGTCGAAGGACGCCAGGTCCAGAGCGACGGGGAGGCGGGACCACCTGCGATGCTCGCGGATGCGCTGCCGATGCGTGTCGGCGCACAGCCGCACCGTCACGCGCATCAGCCACGGAGCGAGCCCTTCCGTGTCACCGCGGTAGGACTCGACCGCGCGGATCATCGCCTCCTGCACCACGTCTTCGGCGTCCTCCACGGTGGCCGTGCGTGGACGGGCGATCCGTATCAGGGCTTCCCGCTGCTGCAGCACCGCGTGCCAGCGCGCTGCCTCTTCGTCCGGCCCGCATCCGTCAATGCCGTCCTCGGCACCCACCGTCACCGGTCCACCCCTGGGGAAGTCCAAAAAACCTGCGAAAGCGTAACGTTTCTGCGACTGCCTCGGTGACGGCCTGGACAGGAGCAGTTGCACAACGCAGGTACGGGCGGTCGACGAACTTGTTTGCAGGTCACGGGAGCGACATTGCCCAATAAGTCAGCCGAACAACCGCTCCAGCACTACCGCGATCCCGTCCTCCTCGTTCGACAGGGTCACCTCGTCGGCCACCGCCTTGAGATCGGTGTGAGCATTGGCCATGGCGACACCGCGGGCGGCCCAGCGGAACATGGGGATGTCGTTGGGCATGTCACCGAACGCGATCGTGCCGGACGGGGCCAGGCCCAGGCGATCGGCCGCCAGCGCCAGGCCGGTCGCCTTGTTTATGCCGCACGGCTGGAGCTCGACGGTGCCGGGACCGGACATCGTCACCGCGGCCAGTGAGCCGACGGCCTGCCGGGCCGCGGCCGCCAACTCGTCGTCCGAGAGCCACGGGTGGCGCAGCAGCACCTTGCTGATGGGCTCGGTCCACAGGTCGTCGCGCCGGTCCACACGTACCGCCGGGAGCAGGGGGTGCGGCATCCGGTAGCCGGGCTCGATGAGTGTGAGGCCGTCCACTCCGTCCTGGTCCACGGCCGCATAGACCTCACCGACCTCCGCCTCGATCTTGCCGAGCGCCGTCTCCGCCAGTTCGCGGTCCAGGGTCACCGACCAGACCATCCGGTGCGCTCCGGCGTCGTACAGCTGAGCTCCCTGGCCGCAGACGGCCAGCCCATGGCAGCCGAGGTCGTCGAGCAGGGGCTGCACGCGCGGCGCCGGGCGTCCTGTCACCACGAGATGCCGGGCGCCCGCGGCGACCGCCTCCGCCAGCGCGTCCCGTGACCGGTCGGAGAGCGTGTCATCGCCGCGGAGCAGCGTTCCGTCCAGGTCTGTGGCGATAAGTGAATACATGAGGGATGCGGGGGGTGCGGTGGGTGCGGCCATGATCCTGAGAATACGGACCATCGGCTCATCAGCCCCACGGGATGCAGAGGTTCAGTTCCGTCACATCACTGGCTCTTGCTGTCACGTATCTTTCCGGCGTCCGCCCCCGGCCGCTCCGCCCTCCGAAGCAGCAGCGCCGTCACGCAACCTCCGACGAGGACCGCCGCCGCGCCCGCGAGCTGGCTGGTCTCGATGCCCGAGGTGAAGGCGTCCATGACGGCGCCGCGTTCGGCGGCCGTTCCGGCGGCGGCCAGGGCGGCCGGGAGGGAACCCGCGCCTGCGACGGCGACCGGCAGGAGGGCGGTGAACCGGGAGTTCATGACGGCGCCCAGGACGGCGACGCCCAGGCTGGTGCCGAGTTCGGACATGGTGCCGTCCACCCCGGCGCCCGCCCCCGCCTTCTCCGGCGGGATGGCGCCCATGACCGCCTCGACGATGGCCGGGTTGGCGAGCGCGCAGCCCGCGCCCATGAGGACGAGGCCGACCAGCAGCACGCCGTAGCCGTCGGCGGACGGCAGCGCGGCGATGATGAAACCGGCCGCCAGCAGGGCCATGCCGACGGCTATCGACAGCGGCAGACCGAGCCGACGCATCAACCGCGCCGAGATTCCCACCGAGTTGAGGGCGACGACCGTGAGCGCGAAGGGCGCGATGCGCAGTCCCGCCTCCAGCGGCGCGTACCCGCGGACGAACTGCAGCTGCTGCGTGAGCAGATAGAGCGTGCCGCCGCTGCCGAAGGTGATGAGGACCACGCCCGCGACCGCCCCGACGAAGCGCCGGTCGCGGAAGAACTGCATGTCCAGCATGGGGTGCGGGACGCGGCGCTCCCACAGCGCGAACGCGCCGAGCACGAGCACGCCGACTGAGGCCGTGAGCAGCACCCGGCCGGAGCTCCAGCCGTGGTCGGGCCCCGAGATGACGGCGTAGACGACCGCGGCCATGCCGAGGGTGGACAGCAGCGCGCCGGGCAGGTCAGGGCGATGACCGTCGGCGTTCCTGGATTCGGGTACGAGGGCCCGGACGGCGACGAGTGCGAGCACCACGACCGGGATGTTGATCAGGAAGATCGCACCCCACCAGAAGTGGGCGAGCATCAGCCCGCCGATCGGGGGCCCGGCCGCGAAGCCGAGGGCGTTCACCGCGGCCCAGATACCGATCGCCTTGGGACGCTCCTCGGCGTCGAATATCTGTATAGCGACGGCGAGCGTGGTGGTCAGCAGCAGTGCGCCGCCGACTCCCATGCCCGCCCGTGCGGCGATCAACTGACCGCTGGACTGGGAGAGTCCGGCCGCCAGCGATCCGACACCGAACAGGGCGAGTCCGGCGAGCAGCAGCCTCTTGCGGCCGTACCGGTCGGAGGCGCTGCCCGCGGCGAGCAGCAGGCCGGCCTGGACGAGGGAGTACGCGTTGATGACCCACTGGACGTCGGCGGTGGTCGCGTCGAGATCCCTGCTGAGGGTGGGGATCGCGACGTTCAGGACCGTGTTGTCGAGCACCACCGTGAGCTGGGCGAGGCAGATCACCGCGAGGATCAGCCACCGTGTGGGGAGCCGGGCGTCGGACGGGGTTGCGGTGGACCCGTCGGCGGCCGTGTCGGCGGCCGCCGTCACGGCTGTATGCCGAACGGTATGCCGAACGGGCCGCGGCGGAGCAGGTCTGCGCTTCGGGCTCGATTCATGGCAGCGTCTTCTCTTCCGATTCGTCCGACTCTGATCCGTCTGACCTCGTCTGACTCTGATGCGTACGACCGACCCGGGGGCCACCGGACGTCGGGTGAGGTTAGGTTAACCTAACCGAAGTAAACGCGGTGGGCGGCGCCTGCTCGCCGGCCCCACACGGCTCGAAGGACCACATCCACCCGGCTCTGCCGTACGACGGTCAGCCTCCCTCAGAGGCGAAAAGGATGGAGAAGTGGTGTGAGCATCCAGGTCTACCGGGACTCGTGGGGGATACCCCATCTGCGCGCCGGCAGCGCGCTCGAACTCGCCTACGCCCAGGGGCGGAACGCCGCCGAGGACCGGGCGTGGCAGATCGAGGTCGAGCGGCACCGGTCGCAGGGCACGACGGCCGCCTTCCTGGGCGCCGAGGCCGTCGGCTGGGACCGGTTCGCCCGGCAGGCCCGGCTGGACGACACCGCCAGGCGCTGCTTCGACAGGCTCGACCGGCTCGATGCCGACACCGCCGCATGGATCAGGAGTTACGTCGACGGGGTCAACGACGGCCTGCGCCGGGGCGCGCGACGGGCGCCGCAGTTCGAGGCCACCGGACTGACGTCCGGCCGGTGGCAGCCGTGGACGCCGCTCGGTGTCTGGCTGTCCACGCACATCCTGTTCGCGGGCTTCCCCACCAAACTGTGGCGCGAGAAGGTCGTCCGCCGTCTCGGCACGGAGGCGATCGAGCTGTTCGCCACCGATGGGACCGGCACGTCCGGGAGCAACGGCTGGCTCGTCGCGGGCGACCGCACCGCCACCGGGGCCGCTCTCATCGCGGGCGACCCGCACCGGTTCATCGAGGATCCGGGCGTCTATCAGCAGATCCGCCTGGCATGCCCGGAGTTCGACGTGGTCGGCCTCGCCGTACCGGGCGTCCCGGGCATCGGCCATTTCGGACACACCGGGCAGGTGGCCTGGGCGATCACCAACGCCATGGCCGACTACCAGGACCTCTACCGGGAGCAGCTCCGACGCCGCGGTGACCGGCAGGACGCAGACCAGCACGGTGGAGGGGACGTCGAGGCGCTCGGACCGGACGGCTGGCGCCCCGCCTCGGCCCACCTCGAGACGATCGAGGTCGCCGGGGCCGATCCCGTCGAGGTCGAGGTGATCGAGACCGAACGCGGTCCGGTCGTGATCGGCGGCCCGGACGCATCGGTGGCCATCAGCCTCCGTTATCCGCCGCGCGTACGCGAGGACCTGGGATTCGCGGCGCTGCCCGCGCTGCTGAGGGCCCGGAGCGTGGCCGACGTGGACCGGGCGTTCGACCAGTGGGCGGAGCCCGTCAACGTCGTACAGGCCGCGGACACCGAGGGCGGGCTGCTGCACCGCGTCGCCGGCGCGGTGCCGCGCCGCCACCGGGACAACATGCTGCGTGTCGTGTCCGCCTGGGAGCCCGGACACGAGTGGCTCGGATGGCACGAGCTGCCCCGCGAGGACGTCGACGCTGTCGCCGTGATGGCGAACCAGCGGGGCATCGCCGGGCCGCTCGGCGTGGAGTTCGCGCCACCGCACCGGCAGCGGCGCATCCGGGAGCTCCTGGACGAGTCGGTGTTCTGGTCCGGCAAGGACATGGCGGCCATCCACACCGACACCCAGCTGGCTTCCGCCCGGCCCCTCATCGACCTCATCGAGGGAATGGGCGGGCTGGGCGGGCCGGACTGTGTGGACAGTCCGGAAGGGCCGGGCGGGCTCGTGGGGCTCAGTCCTGAGGCCGAGCGGCTGCGGGATCGGCTGCTGCGCTGGGACCGCCGGATGGATGCCGGGAGCACCGAAGCGACGGCATACGCGGCCGTGCGGGCGGCGGTGGTACGGCGGCTGGCGGCTCATCCGGCCCTGTCCGGTCTGAGCGAGCCCCCTCCGTATCCCGCGATCTTCCAGCCGTGGCTCGCGCTGGTACCGCGGGTCGCCTACGCGCTCGAAGCGCTGCTGACGTGCCGTGAGATCCCCGGCGTCGACGGGACCGGCCGGCTGAGGGCCGACCTCGTCCGAGCGGCCCTGGAGGACGTGGCCGCCGGCGGAGGCGAACCGCTGCCGTGGGGCGAGGTGCACCGGCTCGCTCCCTGGCAGGCCCTGCCCGACGTGCCGGACGAGCAGTGGCCGGGACTGTCAGGCGACCACGACTGCGTGCTGTCCACCTCGAGCGTTCCGGGCGTCACGGACCACAGCGCGCGCGGCCCCGCCGCGCGCTACGTCTGGGACCTCGAGCGCCGCGAGGACAGCCTCTGGGTGGTCCCGTTCGGAGCCTCCGGCGTGCCCGGTGACACCCACCACCGCGACCAGCTGCCGCTGTGGCTCCACGGCGAACTCGCCCCCGTGACCACCGACTGGAACCTTCTGACCGAGGAGAGCCATGACCTCTGAGACACCGTCCCTTCAGCCCCTCCAGCCCCTTCAGCCCCTTGAGACCGCTGAGACCGCTGAGACCGCTGAGACCGCTGATGCCCTTACCGAGTCCCACGCCGGTCCCCGGGAAGCCGTGTACGAAGAGACGGTCGGCGGCTTCGGCACGGTCCGTGTCGTCCCGGTGGATCCCGCCGGCGACATCGACCTGATCCACGCCTGGGTCTCCGAGGAGCGCGCCCGTTTCTGGGGCATGCGCGACATCGGCCGGGAGCGCGTCCTGGAGATCTACGCGTACCTGGACTCCCTCGCCACGCACCACGCGTACCTGATCCACCGGGACGGCAAGCCGGTCGCGCTCTTCCAGACGTACGAACCGGAGTCCGACCCGGTCGGCGAGTGCTACGACGTCCAGCCCGGCGACTTCGGCATACATCTGATGGTGGGTCCCCCGGGCGGTACCCAGGAACCAGGCTTCACCGGCACCCTCCTCTCCGTCTTCCTCGCCTTCGTGCTGTCGGTGCCGGGCCGGCGGCGGATCGTGGCCGAACCCGACGCCCGCAACGACAAGGCCATCGAACGCCTGGTCAGGCAGGGCTTCGTACGCGGGCCCCAGATCGACCTGCCGGAGAAGCGGGCGCAGCTGGTGTTCCTGAGCCGGGAAACCTTCGAGAGCCGCGGCTGAACCAGGCGGGGCGCGGTCGGCTCGGGCGAGCCGTGCGGGGCGGGCTGGGGTGGGCGAGCCGGTCTCGGCCCGCCCCGCCCCGCCCTGGGATTCAGCCGTGCGCCGCCGCCAAGTGCCTGGCCAGCCGCGGAGACGCGAACTCCGTCCCGCACACGAACCGCATGACCGGCCCGTACGACGCCGCCGCCGGAAGACCCGTGAAGTACAGGCCCGGCACCGAGGACCGGTACCCCGCGCCCAGCCTCGGCGTGCCACGGCTCACCGCCAATTGCGTACGCAGCTCGTGCCCCAGGAAGTCCATCGCGGCGATGTCGACGCGGTAGCCGGTCGCGGCTATCACATGGTCCGCGGAGAGCTCCTCGGTGCGGCCGCCGAGGGTCTGGACGGCGAGCATCGGGCGGCCGACCGGCGCTCCGGCCCGTACGATCCGGCTCACCTCGCGCACCTTCACCGCGCCCTCGAACCGCTCGCGCAGCCACCAGGCACCGAGCGGCCCGAGGATCCGGCGCACCAGGTAGTGGCGTGTCGCCGCGGGCAGATAGCGGTACGGGTGGGGGTAGTAGCTGAGCGCGTACAGCGACCAGGCACGGCCGAACGGCGACTCCGGGCGCAGCTTCGGCTGCTCCCACGGCGCCGCGCCGAACGCCACCGCCCCCTTGCCGCGCGCCACCACCCGTACCCGCGCCCCGGCCTCCGCGGCGAGCGCCGCCGTCTCCAGAGCGGACTGGCCCGCGCCGACGACGATCAGGTCCTGGCCCGCGAACCGCGTCAGGTCGTGGTGCTGCGAGCTGTGCGAGACCGCGGCTGTCGGCGCCGGTCCGTCGGGGGCGGCAGCGCCGAGCTCCTGCGGCAGGTACGAGAGTCCGGACAGGCCGGTCGCGACGACCACCGCGCGCGCCGTGAACTGCTCTCCGGAGTCCAGCTTCAGTTCGAAACCCGCGGCGCCGCGGCGGTCGACCGAGACGACCCGCACCTGCTCCAGATCCGGCACGAGCTTCTGCTGGAACCACTCCCCGTACGCCACGAACGTCTCGACGGGGATGATGTCCTCGTCGGTGACCAGGCGCCGTATCCCGGCCGCGGCGCAGTAGTCGCCGAGGGTGTGGCCGCGCTGTGGTGCGTCGATGTTCGACGCCGCGGGGGTCGACTTCAGCAGCATCCCCGCGGGCATGTGGGCACGCCAGCTCACCATGGGCTCGCCGAAGACCCGCACCGGAATGCCGCGCGCCCGCAGATGGGCGGCGGTGGACAGACCGAAGGGTCCCGCACCGATGACTGCTACAGGATGGTTCACGTTCACGAAGTCCCCTCCCCAGGACGTCACTTGCTTCGCGTCACGCCTACTTCGCTGATCCGCTCGCCGTTCTCGGCGCCTTGGCCCTTGGTCATGTGCTGGAGCGTCGGCGTCCTTGGTCATGTGCCGGAGCGGCGGCGGCCTTGGTCACGTGCCGGAGCGGCGGCCGGTCCGCCACAGCTGGTACAGATGTCTGGCCCCCGGTCCCACGAACCGGGCCAGCATCGTGAAGAACGGACGCATGTCGTCGCCCGCGAGCCACGCCAGCTCCGTGCCGCTCGCGCGGGCGGGGGCGTGCGGTGTCGTGTAGCCGCTGCGGCGGTACGCGATGAGGGCGGGCAGGTCGATGTTCTCCACGAGGTAGCGGTGGCCGGCGCGCTGTTCCCCCTCCGGAACCGCCCGGCCGGTCAGGTGCAGATGCATGGCACGGACGACGTCGACGCCCGACTCGCTCTCGAAGAGCCGGAACTGCGCGCCCATGCGCGGGTTGAAGTCGAGCAGCTTGTACTGCCCGTCGCGGCGGTCGAAGCGCAGATCGAGGTCGACGATGCCGGTGAAGCCGATCCGCTTGACGAAGCGCGCGGCGATGTCCGCGAGTTCCGGGTTGTCGACCACGAAGGCCTGCGCGGTCATGCCCGCGTGCGGCGGCCAGGAGCGGACCTTGACACCGGTGAACATCGCGAGCGGCGTCGACTCCTCGTCGAAGTACGCGTGGACGATCCAGTCCTCGGCCTCCTCTCTCGGCAGGTACTCCTGAAGGATCACCCCGGGCTGCTCTCCCCAGTCGCGGGCGAGCGCGAGCAGTGCCTCGCGGCTCGCGATGCGCGTGGTCCCGTTCACCGCCGGCCGTCTGCGGCGCACGAAAGCCTCGCGGTTCTTGGCGATCACCGGGAAACGCGCCTCGGCGGCGAACTTCTCGATGTCCGCCTGCGACTCGGGGAACACGGCAGCAGGGCTCGGGATGCCATGCTCGACGCACAGCTCGTGCAGCCCCTGCTTGCTGGCGAGGCGCCGCGGCAGTGCGGGGTCCACACGCGGGAAGAGAAACCCCCCGAACCCGCCGAACCCGCTGGATCCCGATGACCCGCCGGACGCCCCGGCTCCCCCGGGTCCCGCGCTGCCGCCGCCGAGCTCCTCCTGGTGCTCGGCGATGAGCACCGCCGCTTCCTCGTCGGTCGGAATGAGCACGGTCGGCCGACCGATGCGGCGGCCGATGCGCAGCAGTCCCTCGACCAGCCGCTCCGGTTCCTCCGTTCCGGTGGTCGGCCAGACGAAGGCGCGCCGCAGATAGCGCGAGGCCGCCGCGGGTGTGTAACGGTCCTCCGTGATCGCATACATGGGCACGCCGAGGCGCCCCAGGCTGCGTATGGCTCCCACCCCGCCGTGGTGCAGCGGATAGTGGCCGAACTTCACGATCAGGCCCGGCACTTCCCGGTCGGCTGCGAACGGCACGCCGCTGGCGCTCCTGGCCACGGGTCCCCCCACGTGTCCCCCCTACGGACCGGACCCCACCCAGTCCGCGTCCCCAAAGGACGCTAAGCCGGAATTGAACACTCCAGCAATATCTATCCGGACATTGCGAACTCTTTAGACACTGCCCATCGCCCGCAACTCCCCCGTAACGTGAGCCACAACCACACGGAAAGCGAGGCAGGAACAGATGCCCGAGCAGAACCCGCTCGATCCTCTCGACCCGCGCGACGCTCTCGACCCGGCCGACCAGGTCCACCCCCTCGGGCCGGCCGGCCCGCTCGACCTCACCGAGGGCGATCCCTTCGGCCCGCACAACCTCCCGTACGGCGTGTTCTCCCGGCCCGTGCACGGCTCCGCGGAGCGGCGGGTCGGCGTACGGCTCGGGGAGTTCGTGCTGGACGCGGGGGCGGTGGCCGCCGCGCTCGGCTCGCCGTATGCCTCGCTGCTCGCGCAGCCGGCGCTCAATCCGCTGCTGGCGGCGGGCCGCACCGCCTGGAGCGACGTGCGGCGCGCGCTCACCGCCTGGGTGACGGTGCCCGCCCACCGGGACGTCGTCGAGCCGCTCCTGCACCCGCTGTCCGAGGTCACACTGCACCTCCCCTTCGAGGTGGCGGACTACGTCGACTTCTACTCCTCCGAGCACCACGCCCGTAACGCGGGCCGGATCTTCCGCCCCGAGGCCGCAGACCCGCTCACCCCCAACTGGAAGCACCTTCCGATCGGTTACCACGGCCGATCCGGCACCGTTGTGGTGTCCGGAACGGATGTGGTACGGCCCTGCGGCCAGCGGAGGACTCCGGCGGATCCCGCACCCGTCTTCGGCCCTTCGGTACGCCTCGACATCGAGGCCGAGGTCGGGTTCGTGGTGGGCGTGCCGTCGGCCATGGGCACACCGGTCGCGCTGCCGGACTTCCGGGAGCACGTCTTCGGGCTGTGCCTGCTCAACGACTGGTCGGCCCGGGACCTGCAGGCCTGGGAGACCGTGCCGCTCGGCCCCTTCCTCGGCAAGTCCTTCGCCACGTCGGTGTCGGCATGGATCACGCCCCTGGAGGCGCTGGACGCGGCACGCGTGCCACCGCCGGAGCGCACACACCCGCTCCTTCCCTATCTCGACGACTCGGCGGAGCCGGCGGCGGACGAACCCGGCGGCTACGACCTGCGCATCTCCGTCGCGATCAACGGCCATGTGGTCTCCCGGCCTCCCTTCTCCACGATGTACTGGACGGCGGCGCAGCAGCTGGCCCATATGACGGTCAACGGCGCCTCGCTGCGCACGGGCGATCTCTACGCTTCGGGCACCGTCAGCGGCCCCGGTGAGCACGAGCGCGGCTCGCTGCTCGAGCTCACCTGGAACGGCCGCGACGCCCTCGACCTCCCCGATGGCAAGCGGACGTTCCTCGAGGACGGCGACGTGGTGACCCTGTCGGCGTGGGCACCGGGACCGGGCGGGACGAAGGTGGGCCTCGGGGATGTCACCGGACGGGTCGTACCCGGCGCGGCGGGCACCGCCTGACACGGACCTGCCGACGGGCCTCGGGAAGCACTGGCGCGACGGGCCTCTGAAATCCTGCGTCCGGGCCGCCCTCGCCACCGCGACGGCGGACTCCGACGCGGACGTCAGGGCGTACGCTGCGCGGGCGCTTCAGCGGTGGCATTGTCCCTTGGGGTGCCCGATGCCGGGGCGGGCCAGGGGGCGGACAGGGTGCCCGACGTCGCGGGGGTCAGCGGTGGCCGACGGACAGTTATATCCAGTCGTCCGGCTCCGGCTCCGTCGTCAGCTCCTCCGGCCAGTCCGGGTCCTCCCGGTCCGGGGCTCCTCCGGGAGCCCCGTCCGGGGCCCCCAGGGAAGCCAGCACCCCGAGCACCCCCTCCCCGTACGTCGCCAGCTTCTTCTCGCCGACCCCGCTGATGCCGCCCAGCTCGGCCACCGAGCCCGGGCGAACCGCGGCGATCTCCCTGAGCGTGGCGTCGTGGAAGATGACGTAAGCCGGAACGCCCTGCTCGCGGGCCTGTTCGGCCCGCCAGGAACGCAGGGCCTCGAAGACGGGCACGAGCTCCTCGGGCAGATCCGCAGCGGCCGCCTTCGCCTTGCGTTCCCCCTTCGCGGACGACGACGCCGACCGGGACGCGGCCGGCTTCTTCGGCTCCTTGCGCAGCGGCACTTCGCGCTCGCGTCGCAGCACCGTCCCGCTTGTGCCGGTCAGCACCAGCGTCCCGTACTCACCTTCGACGGCCAGCAGGTCCTGTGCCAGCAACTGGCGCACCACTCCGCGCCATTCAGCCTCCGAGAGCTCCTCTCCGATGCCGAAGACCGACAGCTGGTCGTGGTCGAACTGGATGATCTTGGCGGTCCGGCGGCCCAGCAGGATGTCGACGATCTGCCCCGTGCCGAACTTCTGGCCGCGCTCCCGCTGCAGCCGCACCACCGTGGAGAGCACCTTCTGCGCCGGGACCGTGCCGTCCCAGGTCTCGGGCGGCGTGAGGCAGGTGTCGCAGTTGCCGCACGCCGGGGCTCCGGGTTCCTGGCCGAAGTACGTCAGCAGCCGGCCGCGACGGCAGTCGGCGGACTCGCACAGGGCGAGCATCGCGTCGAGGTGGGAGGCCGCCCGCCGGCGGAAGGCCTCGTCGCCCTCGCCGCTCTGGATCAGCTTGCGCTGCTGGACGACGTCCTGCAGGCCGTACGCCATCCAGGCCGTGGAGGGCAGGCCGTCGCGGCCCGCGCGGCCGGTCTCCTGGTAGTAGCCCTCGACGGACTTCGGCAGGTCGAGATGGGCGACGAACCGGACATCCGGCTTGTCGATGCCCATGCCGAAGGCGATCGTCGCCACCACCACGAGGCCCTCTTCGCGCAGGAAGCGGGACTGGTGGGCGGCGCGCGTGCCCGCGTCCAGGCCCGCGTGGTACGGCACGGCCTCGATGCCGTTGCGGCACAGGAACTCCGCCGTCTTCTCCACCGAGTTGCGCGAGAGGCAGTAGACGATGCCGGCGTCTCCCGTGTGCTCCTCGCGGAGGAAGGCCAGCAGCTGCCGCTTCGGGTCGTCCTTCGGCACGATGCGGTACTGGATGTTGGGCCGGTCGAAGCTCGCCTCGAAGTGGCGGGCGTTCCGCAGATCGAGGCGCTGGGTGATCTCCTGGTGCGTGGCCCGCGTCGCGGTCGCCGTCAGGGCCATCCTCGGCACGTCCGGCCAGCGCTCGCCCAGCACCGAGAGCGCCAGATAGTCCGGCCGGAAGTCGTGTCCCCACTGCGCCACGCAGTGCGCCTCGTCGATCGCGAAGACGGAGATCTTGGCGCGGGAGAGCAGCTCGAGGGTGGCGTCCAGGCGCAGCCGCTCCGGAGCCAGATAGAGCAGGTCCAGCTCCCCCGCGATGAACTCCGCCTCGACCATGCGCCGCTCGTCGAAGTCCTGCGTGGAGTTGATGAACCCGGCCCGGACGCCGAGCGCCCGCAGCGCGTCGACCTGGTCCTGCATGAGTGCGATCAGCGGCGATACGACGATTCCGGTGCCGGGGCGGACCAGCGCCGGGATCTGGTAGCACAGGGACTTTCCACCGCCTGTGGGCATGAGCACGACCGCGTCGCCGCCCGCCACCACGTGGTCGATGATCGCCTGCTGCTCGCCGCGGAAGGCTTCGTAGCCGAAGACTCGGCGGAGTGTGCCGAGTGCGTCGCTCTCAGCCAGTCCCGTGGTACCGGCCGAGGCGCTCGCTGGCTCCGCGAAGCCGTCCTCCGGCGCCGCGAAGCCGTCCTCCGGCGCCGCGCCTGGCGCTGCGCTCAGCTCCGCGCCCGTCTCCGCTTCGGCCATCACGCCTGTTCCGCCCATCGCAATCATTGCCGTGCCCCCCGTGTGTCGTCCCTCGACCACCACAGCCACCATAGGGGGCGGCGCCGACACCCGAAGAGTTATCCACAGGCTGGGGAGTGCCCGGCAATCCCGGAGCGGGCGCCCTGCGGGGCTTTCCCCCAATCCCGCCCCTTCCCGAAACTGGGGGCTCCGCCCCCAGACCCCCGAGATCGCCCTTCGGGCTCGTCCTCAAACGCCGGAAAGGCTGAAAACAAGCACCGCACGGGCTCGAAACAAACACCGGGCGGGCCGAATACCTCAGCCCGCCCGGCACCTGAGAAGAAGCCCGGCCTCCGGCCCGACAGCCCGGCAACCTCAGCGCACAAACACCCCGGCTTGCCCCGCCAGATCCAGGAAGTACTGCGGCGCGACACCGAGCACCAGCGTGACCACGACCCCCAGCCCGATCGCCGTCATCGTCAGCGGCGACGGGACGGCCACCGTCGGCCCCTCCGGGTTCGGCTCACTGAAGAACATCAGCACGATCACGCGGATGTAGAAGAACGCCGCGATCGCCGACGAGATCACACCGATCACGACCAGGGGCGCCGCTCCGCCTTCCGCTGCCGCCTTGAACACGGCGAACTTCCCGGCGAAGCCGGACGTCAGCGGAATGCCGGCGAAGGCCAGCAGGAACACCGCGAAGACCGCCGCGACCAGCGGAGAACGCCGGCCGAGACCCGCCCACTTGGACAGGTGTGTGGCCTCGCCGCCCGCGTCCCGCACCAGCGTGACGACCGCGAAGGCGCCGATCGTCACGAACGAGTACGCCGCCAGATAGAACAGCACGGACGAGACGCCGTCCGGAGTCATGGCGATGACACCCGCCAGGATGAAGCCCGCGTGCGCGATCGACGAGTACGCCAGGAGCCGCTTCATGTCGGTCTGCGTGATCGCGACGATCGCTCCGCCCAGCATGGTGACGATGGCGACGCCCCACATCACCGGCCGCCAGTCCCAGCGCAGACCCGGCAGGACGACGTACAGCACACGCAGCAGGGCGCCGAACGCGGCCACCTTCGTCGCGGCCGCCATGAAGCCCGTGACCGGTGTCGGCGCTCCCTGGTACACGTCGGGCGTCCACATGTGGAACGGCACGGCGCCCACCTTGAACAGCAGGCCCATCACCAGGAGCGCGGCACCGATGAGCAGCAGCGCGTCATTGCCCATGGTGTCGGCGAGCGCGGGGTTGACGTTCTGGATGGTGCCGTCCACGACCTGCGAGATCGTCGCGTACGACACGGAGCCCGCGTAGCCGTACAGCAGGGCGATGCCGAACAGGGTGAAGGCGGAGGCGAAGGCGCCCAGCAGGAAGTACTTGACGGCGGCTTCCTGCGATACGAGCCGCTTGCGCCGGGCCAGGGCGCACAGGAGGTAGAGCGGCAGCGAGAAGACCTCCAGGGCGACGAACAGCGTCAGGAGGTCGTTCGCCGCCGGGAAGATCAGCATGCCGCCGATCGCGAACAGGACCAGCGGGAACACCTCGGTGGTGGTGAATCCCGCCTTCACCGCGGCCTTCTCGCTGTCGCTGCCGGGCACGGACGCGGCCTGCGCGGCGAACGAGTCGACACGGTTGCCGTGCGCCGCCGGGTCCAGCCGCCGCTCGGCGAAGGTGAACACGGCGACCAGGCCGGCCAGGAGAATGGTGCCCTGCAGGAACAGTGCGGGCCCGTCGACGGCGATCGCGCCCATCGCCGAGATCCGCGCCTTCGTGGTGCCGTATCCGCCGGCCGCCAGCCCGACGACGGCGGCGAAAGCGGCTGCGAGCGCGACGACGGACGTGAACACCTGGACGTAGTAGCGCTGCTTGCGGGGCACGAAGGCCTCGACGAGCACCCCGACGATCGCCGCGCCCAGGACGATCAGGGTGGGCGACAGCTGCCCGTACTCGATCTTCGGCGCGTCGATCTTGCTGATCGGCTCCGCCGCGGTTGTCCACAGGCTGTGGACGGCTGATGCGCTCACTTGGCCGCCTCCACCTCGGGCTTGGGGTCCTGCTTCTGTACGTCGGACAGGGTGTGCCCGACCGCAGGGTTGACGATGTCGGTGACCGGCTTCGGATAGACGCCCAGGAAGATCAGCAACGCGACCAGCGGGACGACCACCACGAGTTCGCGCAACCTGAGATCGGGCATCGCCGAGACCTCCGGCTTCACCGGGCCCGTCATCGTCCGCTGGTAGAGGACGAGCGTGTAGAGCGCGGCGAGCACGATGCCGAAGGTGGCGATGATGCCGATCACCGGGTAGCGGGTGAATGTGCCGACCAGGACGAGGAATTCACTCACGAAGGGGGCGAGGCCGGGCAGGGACAGGGTCGCCAGGCTGCCGATCAGGAACGTGCCGGCGAGCACCGGGGCGACCTTCTGCACGCCTCCGTAGTCCGCGATGAGCCGCGAACCGCGCCGCGAGATCAGGAAGCCGGCCACCAGCATCAGTGCGGCGGTCGAGATCCCGTGGTTGACCATGTAGAGCGTCGCGCCGGACTGGCCCTGGCTGGTCATCGCGAAGATGCCCATGATGATGAAGCCGAAGTGCGAGATCGACGCATAGGCCACCAGGCGCTTGATGTCGCGCTGGCCCACGGCCAGCAGCGCGCCGTACACGATGCTGATCAGGGCCAGCACCAGGATCACCGGGGTCGCCCACTTGCTGGCCTCCGGGAAGAGCTGGAGGCAGAAGCGGAGCATCGCGAACGTGCCGACCTTGTCGACGACCGCCGTGATGAGGACGGCGACCGGGGCGGTTGCCTCACCCATGGCGTTCGGCAGCCAGGTGTGCAGCGGCCACAGCGGCGCCTTCACCGCGAAGGCGAAGAAGAAGCCGAGGAACAGCAGCCGTTCCGTGCTGGTCGACATGTCGAGCGTGCCGTTCGCGCGGGCCTGGGCGATCTCCTGGAGCGAGAAGTTCCCCGCCACCACGTACAGCCCGATGACCGCGGCCAGCATGATCAGGCCGCCGACCAGGTTGTAGAGGAGGAACTTCACGGCCGCATACGAGCGCTGGGTGGCGGCGGCCGTGTCCCCGTGCTCGTGTGCCCGGTCTCCGAAGCCGCCGATGAGGAAGTACATCGGGATGAGCATGGCTTCGAAGAAGATGTAGAAGAGGAAGACGTCGGTGGCCTCGAAGCAGAGGATCACCATCGCCTCGACGCCGAGGATCAGGGCGAAGAAGCCCTGCGTCGGCCGCCATCTGCTCGACTTGGTCTCCAGGGGGTCGGCGTCGTGCCAGCCCGCCAGGATGATGAACGGGATCAGTACGGCGGTCAGCGCGATGAGCGCCACTGCGATGCCGTCGACCCCCAGCTCGTACCGCACGCCGAAGTCCTTGATCCAGGCGTGCGATTCCGTCATCTGGTAGCGGGCGCCGCCGGGCTCGAAGCGCACGAGCACGGCCATGGCCAGCACCAGCGTGGCCAGCGAGACCAGCAGCGCGAGCCACTTGGCGGCGGTCCGCCGGGCGGCCGGGACGGCGGCCGTGGCGATCGCACCGACCGCCGGGAGCGCCGCCGTCGCTGTCAGCAGAGGAAAGGACATCGGTATCAGACCGCCCTCATCAGCAGGGTCGCGGCGACGAGGAGCGCCGCACCGCCGAACATCGAGACCGCGTAACTGCGTGCGTAGCCGTTCTGGAGCTTGCGCAGCCGCCCGGACAGCCCGCCGACCGAGGCCGCCGTGCCGTTGACGACTCCGTCGACCAGCGAGTGGTCGAGGTACACCAGGGAGCGCGTGAGGTGCTCGCCGCCGCGGACCAGCACGACGTGGTTGAAGTCGTCCTGGAGGAGATCGCGCCGGGCGGCCCGGGTGAGGAGCGAGCCGCTCGGGGCGACGACGGGGACCGGCCGGCGCCCGTACTGGAGATAGGCGAGGCCCACGCCGAGCAGCAGCACCACCATCGTGGCGGTCGTGATGACTGGCACGCCGACGACCGGGTGCGGTTCCTCGAACGAGGTCACCGGCTCCAGCCAGTGCACGAACCGCTCACCGATGCCGAAGAACGCGCCCGCGAAGACCGACCCGAAGGCCAGCACGATCATCGGGATCGTCATGGACCTGGGTGACTCGTGCGGGTGCGGCAGCTCGCCGGGGTGCACCTCGATGCCGGGCTCGACACTCGGCGCCTTGTCCGGGTCGGGGGCCGGCTGCCAGCGCTTCTCACCGAAGAAGGTCATGATCATCACGCGCGTCATGTAGTACGCGGTGATGCCCGCGCCCAGCAGCGCGACGCCACCGAAGATCCAGGACCGCAGATCGCTCTGCTGCGCGAAGGCGGCTTCGATGATCTTGTCCTTGGACCAGAAGCCCGAGAACGGCGGCAGACCGATGATCGCGAGGTAACCGAGACCGAAGGTGACGAAGGTGACCGGCATGTACTTCCGCAGGCCGCCGTACTTCCTCATGTCGACCTCGTCGTTCATGCCGTGCATGACCGAGCCGGCGCCGAGGAACAGTCCGGCCTTGAAGAAGCCGTGCGTCACCAGGTGCATGATCGCGAAGGCGTAGCCGACGGGGCCGAGGCCGGCGGCCAGGACCATGTAGCCGATCTGCGACATCGTCGAGCCGGCCAGGGCCTTCTTGATGTCGTCCTTCGCGCAACCGACGATCGCACCGAAGAGGAGCGTGACCGCGCCGACCACCACGACCGCCAGCTGCGCGTCCGGAGCGGCGTTGAAGATCGCGCCGGACCGGGTGATCAGATACACGCCCGCCGTCACCATGGTGGCCGCGTGGATCAGGGCCGAGACCGGGGTCGGGCCCTCCATCGCGTCCCCGAGCCAGGACTGCAGCGGCACCTGCGCGGACTTGCCGCACGCGGCGAGCAGCAGCATCAGCGCGATCGCGGTGAGGGTGCCCTCGCTGGTCTTGCCCGTGGAACCGAGGACCGGCCCGAAGGCGAAGGTGCCGAACGTGGTGAACATCAGCATGATCGCGATGGACAGGCCCATGTCGCCGACGCGGTTGACCAGGAAGGCCTTCTTCGCGGCGGTGGCGGCGCTGGGCTTGTGCTGCCAGAAGCCGATCAGCAGGTACGAGGCGAGGCCGACGCCCTCCCAGCCCACGTACAGCAGAAGGTAGTTGTCGGCGAGGACGAGCAGCAGCATCGCCGCGAGGAACAGGTTCAGATAGCCGAAGAAGCGGCGGCGGCGCTCGTCGTGCTCCATGTACCCGATCGAGTACAGGTGGATGAGCGAGCCGACGCCGGTGATCAGCAGCACGAACGTCATCGACAGCTGGTCGAGCCGGAAGGAGACGTCCGCCTGGAAGCCGCCGACCGGGATCCAGCTGAACAGGTGCTGGGTGAGCGTCCGCTCCTCGGCCCCCTTGCCCAGCATGTCGGCGAAGAGCAAGAGGCCGATGACGAAGGAGACGGCCGCGAGCACCGTGCCGAGCCAGTGGCCCACACGGTCCAGGCGGCGGCCGCCGCACAGCAGGACGGCCGCTCCGAGCAGTGGCGCCGCTACCAGCAGCGCAATCAGGTTCTCCACGAGTCTGCGACCCCTTACAGCTTCATCAGGCTGGCGTCGTCGACCGAGGCCGAGTGGCGGGAACGGAACAGCGACACGATGATCGCGAGCCCGACCACGACCTCCGCGGCGGCGACGACCATCGTGAAGAAGGCGATGATCTGGCCGTCGAGATTGCCGTGCATACGGGAGAAGGTGACGAACGCGAGGTTGCAGGCATTGAGCATGAGCTCGATGCACATGAACACGACGATCGCGTTCCGCCTGATGAGCACGCCGGTGGCGCCGATGGCGAACAGCAGAGCGGCCAGATAAAGGTAGTTGACCGGATTCACTTCGATGCCTCCTCGGGCCGCGGCCGTTCAAGGCGGTCCTTCGCGCGCTGCTCGAGCGCCTTCAGATCGTTCAGCGCCTCGCTGGACACGTCGCGGATCTGGCCTCGCGAGCGCAGCGTCTTGTTGACGGTGAGCTCGGAGGGCGTGCCGTCCGGGAGGAGGCCCGCGATGTCCACCGCGTTGTGTCGGGCGTAGACGCCGGGGGCGGGCAGCGGCGGCACGTGCTTGCCCTCGCGCACGCGCTGCTCGGACAGCTCGCGCTGGGTCCTGGCGCGCTCGGTGCGCTCGCGGTGCGTGAGCACCATCGCGCCGACCGCGGCGGTGATCAGCAGCGCGCCGGTGACCTCGAAGGCGAAGACGTACTTGGTGAACATGAGCTCCGCGAGGCCCTGCACGTTCCCACCGGAGTTGGCCTGTCCGAGGCCGTTGAACTCCTTCAGCGAGGCGTTTGCGATGCCGGCGAGCAGCAGCACCGCGAATCCGACGCCGCAGAGGGCGGCCAGCCAGCGCTGGCCCTTGATGGTCTCCTTCAGCGAGTCCGCGGCCGTGACACCGACGAGCATGACCACGAAGAGGAACAGCATCATGATCGCGCCGGTGTAGACGACGATCTGCACGATGCCGAGGAAGTACGCACCGTTGGCCAGGTAGAAGACCGCCAGAACGATCATGGTCCCGGCCAGGCTCAGCGCGCTGTGCACGGCCTTCTTCATGAACACGGTGCCCAGGGCGCCGATCACGGCGACCGTGCCGAGCACCCAGAACTGGAACGCCTCACCGGTCGATGTGGTGTAGGCGGCGAGCTGGCTCATGTGTCCGCCCCTTCCTCTTCCGGACGTTCGCCCTTGGAGACCGCGACCTGCCGGACCGTGCCCGGCGCCGCCTCCGTCACCAGGCCCCGGTAGTAGTCCTGCTCGTCCGTGCCGGGGTAGATCGCGTGCGGCGAGTCGACCATGCCCTCCGTGAGGCCGGCGAGCAGCTGCTCCTTGGTGTAGATGAGGTTCTCGCGGCTGGAGTCGGCCAGCTCGAACTCGTTGGTCATCGTCAGCGCGCGCGTGGGGCACGCCTCGATGCACAGGCCGCAGAAGATGCAGCGGGCGTAGTTGATCTGGTAGACGCGGCCGTACCGCTCGCCGGGCGAGTAGCGCTCCTCGTCGGTGTTGTCCGCGCCCTCCACGTAGATGGCGTCCGCGGGACAGGCCCAGGCGCAGAGCTCGCAGCCGACGCACTTCTCCAGGCCGTCCGGATGGCGGTTGAGCTGGTGCCGTCCGTGGAAGCGGGGAGCGGTGGTCTTCTTCTGCTCCGGATACTGCTCGGTGAGCCGCTTCTTGAACATGGCCTTGAAGGTCACGCCGAAGCCGGCCACCGGGTTCTGGAACCCTTGATCCGTCTCGCCGGACTTCCCGGGCTCGTTGGACTGCTCAGCCATCGGACGCCTCCTTTCCATCCGCAGGTCCGTCACTTGGAGTATCCGGGCCGCCACTGACAATGAGCTCCCGCTCCCGCCGCGGGCGCCGCCTCGGCACCGGCGGCAGGGTCTGCCCCGGCAGCGGCGGCACGGGGAACCCGCCCGCCATCGGGTCGAAGGCCGCGGGCTTCGCAGGTGCCTCCTCGGCGGGCTGCCTGCCGCGGAACATGTCGACGACGAAGGACAGCAGCAGGACGGCGAGGACGCCTCCGGCGACGTAGAGCGCGATGTCGCCGACGGCGTAGTTCTCGTTCCGCAGCGCCCGTACGGTCGCGACGAGCATCAGCCAGACGACGGAGACGGGGATGAGGACCTTCCAGCCGAGCTTCATCAGCTGGTCGTAGCGGACGCGCGGCAGGGTGCCGCGCAGCCAGATGAAGAAGAACAGCAGCAGCTGGACCTTGATGACGAACCAGAGCATCGGCCACCAGCCGTGGTTCGCACCCTCCCAGAAGGTGCTGATCGGCCAGGGCGCCCGCCAGCCGCCGAGGAAGAGCGTCGCCGACACGGCCGAGACCGTCACCATGTTCACGTACTCGGCGAGCATGAACATCGCGAACTTGATCGACGAGTACTCGGTGTTGAAGCCGCCCACCAGGTCGCCCTCGGACTCCGGCATGTCGAACGGCGCGCGGTTGGTCTCGCCGACCATCGTGACGATGTAGACGAGGAACGACACCGGCAGCAGCAGGACGTACCAGCGGTCGTGCTGCGACTCGACGATCGCCGAGGTCGACATCGACCCGGAGTACAGGAACACCGAGGCGAACGCGGCGCCCATCGCGATCTCGTACGAGATCATCTGCGCGCAGGAGCGCAGGCCGCCGAGCAGCGGATACGTCGATCCGGAGCTCCAGCCCGCCAGCACGATGCCGTAGATGCCGACGGAGGCGACCGCGAGGATGTAGAGCATCGCGATCGGCAGGTCGGTGAGCTGCATCGCGGTGCGGTGCCCGAAGATCGAGATCTCGTTGCCGGACGGGCCGAAGGGGATCACCGCGATCGCCATGAACGCCGGGATGGCCGCGACGATCGGCGCGAGGATGTAGACGGCCTTGTCCGCGCGCTTGACGATCACGTCTTCCTTGAGCATCAGCTTGATGCCGTCCGCGAGCGACTGGAGCATGCCCCAGGGGCCGTGTCGGTTCGGGCCGATGCGCAGCTGCATCCAGGCGACGACCTTGCGCTCCCACACGATGGAGAAGAGCACCGTCACCATCAGGAAGGCGAAGCAGAAGACCGCCTTGATGGCGACCAGCCACCAGGGATCGGTGCCGAACATCGACAGGTCCTCCACCGCGAGCGGCGTCAGCGCCCCTGGCGCCAGGGCCTGCGGCGTCATGACGTCACCTCCGTGACAGAAGAGGCCTTCGGCTCCACCGCCGGGCCGATGCGGACGAGTTCGCCGGGCCGCGCCCCCGTGTCCGAGGCAACGCCTGTCCCGGTCGAGTTCAGCGGGAGCCACACCACGCGGTCGGGCATCTCGGTGATCTGAAGCGGGAGTTGCGTGGCGCCCGCGGGTCCGGTGACGGCGAGGACATCGCCGTCCTTGACGCCCGCCTCGCCCGCGGTGGCCGCGGAGAGCCGGGCCACGGCCGCGTGCCGCGTGCCGGCGAGCGCCTCGTCGCCGTCCTGGAGGCGGCCCAGGTCGAGCAGCAGCCGGTGGCCTGCGAGCACGGCCTCTCCGGCACCCGGCCTCGGCAGGGGCACCGCCGTCTCGAGCGGCTCGGTCGCCCGCGGCCCGTCCCAGGGGCCGAGCCGGTCCAGCTCGGCGCGCGCCGTACGCAGGTCGGGCAGGCCGAGGTGCACATCCATGGCGTCCGCAAGCATGTGCAGCACGCGCGCGTCGGTCGGCGCCAGACGGCGCGTCATCTGGTCCGGCTTGAGCGCGGCCTCGAACGGCCGTGCCCTGCCTTCCCAGTTGAGGAAGGTGCCCGCCTTCTCGGCGACCGCGGCCACCGGCAGGACGACGTCGGCCCGCTCCGTCACCTCGCTCGGACGCTGCTCCAGCGAGACGAGGAAGCCCACCTCGTGAAGCGCTTCACGCGCGCGTGCCGGGTTCGGGAGATCGGCGACCTCGACGCCCGCGACGAGCAGCGCCCCCAGCTCGCCCGTGGCGGCCGCCTCGACGATCTGCCCGGTGTCGCGGCCGTAGCGGTGCGGAAGTTCCGCGAGCCCCCAGGCGGCGGCGACCTCCTCCCGCGCGCGCGGGTCGGTCGCCGGACGCCCGCCCGGCAGCACGGACGGCAGGGCACCCACCTCGATCGCGCCGCGCTCACCTGCCCGGCGCGGGATCCACACCAGCTGTGCGCCGGTCGCGGTCGCGGCCCGTACGGCTGCGGTCAGCCCGCCCGCCACGGCGGCGAGCCGCTCGCCGACGGCGATGACGGAGCCCTCGGCGCGCAGCGCCTCGCCGGCCCTCGCCCCGTCGTCCTCCAGACCGACCCCGCCCGCGAGCGCGTCCAGCCACTCGGTCTCGGTGCCGGGCGCCGCGGGCAGCAGCGTACCGCCGGCCTTCTCCAGGCCGCGCGTGGCGTGCGAGGCGACCGCGAAGGTGCGCTGCCCGTGCTTCCGCCAGGCCTTGCGCAGCCGCAGGAAGACGCCGGGCGCCTCCTCCTCCGCCTCGATGCCCACGAGCAGCACGGCGGGCGCCTTCTCCAGCGCGGCGTACGTGACGCCCGTACTGTCCAGGTCCCTTCCGCGCCCTGCTACCTGCGAGGCCAGGAAGTCGGCCTCCTCGCTGCTGTGCACGCGCGCGCGGAAGTCGATGTCGTTGGTGCCGAGCGCCACGCGCGCGAACTTGCTGTAGGCGTAGGCGTCCTCGACGGTCAGCCGGCCACCGGTCAACACGCCGGTCCTGCCGCGCGCCGCGGTCAGCCCGCGGGCCGCCGCCTCCAGGGCCTCCGGCCAGCTGGCGGGCTCCAGCTCACCGGTCTCGGCGTTCCGGACGAGGGGGTGTTCGATCCGGTCCGGCAGCTGCGCGTACCGGAACCCGAACCGGCCCTTGTCGCAGATCCACTCCTCGTTGACCTCCGGGTCGTCGGCGGCGAGCCGCCGCATGACCTTGCCGCGCCGGTGGTCGGTGCGCGTGGCGCAGCCGCCCGCGCAGTGCTCGCACACGGACGGGCTGGAGACCAGGTCGAAGGGCCGGGCACGGAAGCGGTACGCCGCCGAAGTGAGCGCGCCGACCGGGCAGATCTGGATCGTGTTCCCGGAGAAGTACGACTCGAAGGGGTCGCCCTCACCCGTGCCGACCTGCTGCAGCGCTCCCCGCTCGATGAGCTCGATCATCGGGTCGCCGGCGACCTGGTTGGAGAACCGGGTGCAGCGCGCGCAGAGCACGCACCGCTCGCGGTCGAGCAGCACCTGCGTGGAGATCGGCACCGGCTTCTCGTACGTCCGCTTCTTGCCCTCGAAACGGGTGTCCGGGTCGCCGACCGACATCGCCTGGTTCTGCAGCGGGCACTCGCCGCCCTTGTCGCAGACCGGGCAGTCCAGCGGGTGGTTGATGAGCAGCAGCTCCATCACACCGCGCTGCGCCTTCTCGGCGACGGGCGAGGTGAGCTGCGTCTTCACGACCATGCCGTCCGTACACGTGATCGTGCAGGACGCCATGGGCTTGCGCTGGCCCTCGACCTCGACGATGCACTGGCGGCAGGCACCGGCCGGGTCGAGCAGCGGGTGGTCGCAGAACCGCGGGATCTCGATGCCGAGCAGCTCGGCGGCGCGGATGACCAGGGTGCCCTTGGGCACGCTGAGCTCGATGCCGTCGATCGTCAGCGTCACGAGGTCCTCGCGCGGCACCGCGGCTTCGGCGTTGCCGCCCCCGGAGGGAGCGCCAGTCGTCACCGTCATGCGTTCACCTCCGTACGGTGATCGGCCCAAGCCGTGGACTTGGCCGGGTCGAAGGGGCAGCCCCCGCCCGTGATGTGCTGCTCGTACTCCTCGCGGAAGTACTTGAGCGAGGAGAAGATCGGCGAGGCGGCGCCGTCGCCGAGGGCGCAGAAGGACTTGCCGTTGATGTTGTCGGCGATGTCCGCGAGCTTGTCGAGGTCGCTCATGGCGCCCTTGCCGGCCTCGATGTCGCGCAGCAACTGCACCAGCCAGTACGTTCCTTCACGGCAGGGCGTGCACTTGCCGCAGGACTCGTGGGCGTAGAACTCGGTCCAGCGGGTGACGGCCCGCACGACGCAGGTCGTCTCGTCGAAGCACTGCAGCGCCTTGGTGCCGAGCATGGAACCGGCGGCGCCCACGCCCTCGTAGTCGAGGGGGACGTCGAGGTGCTCGTCGGTGAACATCGGGGTCGAGGAGCCGCCCGGGGTCCAGAACTTCAGCCGGTGCCCCGGCCTCATCCCGCCGCTCATCTCCAGCAGCTGACGCAGTGTGATGCCGAGCGGCGCCTCGTACTGGCCGGGGTTGGCGACATGGCCGCTGAGCGAGTAGAGCGTGAAGCCCGGGGACTTCTCGCTGCCCATCGACCTGAACCATTCCTTGCCCTTGTGCAGGATCGCGGGAACCGACGCGATGGATTCCACGTTGTTCACGACAGTGGGGCACGCGTAGAGGCCCGCGACGGCAGGGAAGGGGGGACGGAGTCGCGGCTGGCCGCGGCGGCCTTCGAGAGAGTCGAGCAGCGCGGTCTCCTCACCGCAGATGTACGCGCCCGCGCCCGCGTGCACCGTGAGTTCGAGATTGATTCCGCTGCCCAGAACGTTCTTGCCGAGGTAGCCCGCCGCATACGCCTCGCGCACGGCCTCGTGCAGCCGCCTGAGCACGGGGACGACCTCGCCGCGCAGATAGATGAAGGCGTGCTCCGACCTGATCGCGTAGCAGGCGATCACGATCCCTTCGATGAGGGCATGCGGGTTCGCGAAGAGGAGCGGGATGTCCTTGCACGTCCCGGGCTCCGACTCGTCGGCGTTGACAACAAGATAGTGAGGCTTGCCGTCGCCCTGTGGGATGAACTGCCACTTCATACCCGTGGGGAAGCCCGCGCCGCCGCGGCCGCGCAGGCCCGAGTCCTTGACGTACGCGATGACGTCGTCCGGCGACATGGCGAGCGCCTTGCGCAGGCCCTCGTACCCCTCGTGCCGGCGGTAGACGTCCAGCGTCCAGGACCTGTCCTCGTCCCAGAACGCCGACAGTACGGGGGCGAGCAGCTTCTCCGGGCTCGACTCCCCGCCGGCCTCGGGCCGCGGGGTCCCCCCGTATTCGGTGGACACCGTCATCACTCCCCCTCCTCGGTGACCGGGCCCGCGGGGTGCGCGGGGTCGGACGCCGATGTCTTCTGCGGCGCGTCGTGGGCGCTGAGGTGCTCGGCGGGCGGCTCGTCCTGGGGTGCGGCGTCGCTGCGCTCCTCGCCGCGCGGGTGGACGATGCGCGGCTCGGGCTGCTCGCCCTTGGCCAGGCGTAGTCCGATCAGCGAGGCCGGGCCCGCGCTGCCGCTCGCCTCGGCGGCGCCGGGCCGGGGGTCGGGGAACCCGGCGAGGATGCGGGCCGTCTCCTTGTATGTGCACAGGGGCGCGCCGCGGGTGGGCCGGACCTCGGCGCCCGCGCGCAGATCGTCGACCAGCCGCGTGGCGCTCTCGACGGTCTGGTTGTCGAAGAACTCCCAGTTGACCATCACGACCGGGGCGAAGTCGCAGGCCGCGTTGCACTCGATGTGCTCCAGGGTGACCTTGCCGTCGCCGGTGGTCTCGCCGTTGCCGACGCCCAGGTGCTCCTGGAGGGCGGAGAAGATGGCGTCGCCGCCCATGACCGCGCACAGGGTGTTGGTGCAGACGCCCACCTGGTAGTCACCGCTCGGCTTGCGCCGGTACATGGTGTAAAAGGTCGCGACCGCGGTGACCTCGGCCGTGGTCAGGCCGAGCATGTCCGCGCAGAACCGCATCCCGGTGCGCGTGACGTACCCCTCCTCGGACTGCACCAGGTGCAGCAGCGGGAGCAGCGCGGACCGGGAGTCGGGGTAGCGGCCGATGACGTCGCGCGCGTCCGCTTCGAGCCGGGCCCGGACGTCGTCCGGGTAGTCGGGCGCGGGCAGTTGCGGCATGCCCAGGCTGACGCCCTGTTCGGAAGGGGTGGTGGTCACCGGTCGACGCCTCCCATCACGGGGTCGATGGACGCGACGGCGACGATGACGTCGGCGACCTGGCCGCCCTCGCACATCGCCGCCATGGCCTGCAGGTTGGTGAACGACGGGTCGCGGAAGTGGACCCGGTAGGGGCGGGTGCCGCCGTCGGACACGACATGCACCCCGAGCTCGCCCTTGGGGGATTCCACTGCCGCGTAGGCCTGGCCGGGCGGGACCCGGAAACCTTCCGTCACCAGCTTGAAGTGGTGGATCAGGGCCTCCATGGAGGTGCCCATGATCTTCTTGATGTGGTCGAGCGAGTTGCCGAGACCGTCCGGGCCGAGGGCGAGCTGCGCGGGCCAGGCGATCTTCTTGTCGGCGACCATGACCGGGCCGGGCTCCAGCCGGTCCAGGCACTGCTCGACGATCCGCAGCGACTGGCGCATCTCCTCGAGCCGGATCAGGAAGCGTCCGTAGGCGTCGCAGGTGTCGGTGGTCGGGACGTCGAAGTCGTACGTCTCGTAGCCGCAGTACGGCTGCGCCTTGCGCAGGTCGTGCGGGAGGCCCGCCGAGCGCAGGATCGGTCCTGTGGCGCCGAGCGCCATGCAGCCGGCGAGGTCGAGGTAGCCGATGTCCTGCATACGGGCCTTGAAGATGGGGTTCCCGGTGGCGAGCTTGTCGTACTCGGGAAGGTTCTTGTTCATCTTCTTCACGAACTCGCGGATCTGATCCACCGCGCCGGGCGGCAGGTCCTGGGCGAGTCCGCCGGGCCGGATGAACGCGTGGTTCATCCGCAGGCCGGTGATCAGCTCGTAGATATCGAGAATCAGTTCACGATCACGGAAGCCATAGATCATGATCGTGGTGGCACCGAGCTCCATGCCGCCGGTCGCGATGCACACCAGGTGCGAGGACAACCGGTTCAGCTCCATCAGGAGCACCCGGATGATCGTCGCCCGGTCCGGGATGTCGTCTTCGATGCCGAGAAGCTTCTCGACCGCGAGGCAGTACGCCGTCTCGTTGAAGAAGGGCGTCAGGTAGTCCATGCGCGTCACGAACGTGGTGCCCTGCGTCCACGTGCGGTACTCGAGGTTCTTCTCGATGCCCGTGTGCAGATAGCCGATGCCGCAGCGGGCCTCGGTGACGGTCTCGCCCTCGATCTCCAGGATGAGGCGGAGCACACCATGGGTGGACGGGTGCTGCGGACCCATGTTGACGACGATGCGCTCGTCGTCGGCCTTGGCCGCGGTCTGGACGACCTCGTCCCAGTCGCCGCCGGTGACCGTATATACAGTCCCCTCGGTCGTCTCTCGTGAAGACCCCAGCGTCCCGGAGGGACTCGATGAGGGGCGGTGGCCGGGTGACGGGTGGGCGGAAGCTGACTGCGTGCTCATGAGTACGACCTCCGCTGGTCCGGAGCCGGGATCTGGGCGCCCTTGTACTCGACGGGGATGCCGCCGAGGGGGTAGTCCTTGCGCTGCGGGAAGCCCTGCCAGTCGTCCGGCATCATGATCCGCGTCAGCGCCGGGTGGCCGTCGAAGACCAGCCCGAAGAAGTCGTACGTCTCGCGCTCGTGCCAGTCGTTCGTCGGATAGACGGAGACGAGCGAGGGGACGTGCGGATCGGCGTCTGGGGCGCTGGTCTCCAGGCGGATCAGCCGGTTGTGGGTGATCGAGCGCAGGTGGTAGACGGCGTGCAGCTCGCGGCCCTTGTCGTCGAGGTAGTGCACCCCGGAGACGCCGGTGCACAGCTCGAAGCGGAGCGCCGGGTCGTCGCGCAGGGTCTGGGCGACGCGGAGCAGGTACTCGCGCTCGATGTGGAAGGTGAGCTCGCCGCGGTCGACGACCGTCTTCTCGATGGCGTTCTCCGGGACGAGGCCCTGTTCCTCCAGGGCGCCCTCGAGCTCGTCGGCGACTTCGTCGAACCAGCCGCCGTAGGGCCGCGCGGCAGGGCCGGGCAGCCGTACGGAGCGGACGAGCCCCCCGTACCCGGAGGTGTCGCCGCCGTTGTTCGCGCCGAACATGCCGCGCTGGACGCGGATCTCCTCGCCCTGGTCACCCCGCTGACCAGGAAGATTCGAGGCATTGAGGTCCTTCTCGGGGTTCACGCCGTTCTGCTCGCTCATCGCAGCAGCCCCTTCATCTCGATGATGGGGAGCGCCTTGAGCGCCGCCTCCTCCGCCTCCTCGGCCGCCTCCTCGGCGTTCACGCCGAGCTTGGAGGTCTGGATCTTCTGGTGGAGCTTGAGGATCGCGTCCATCAGCATCTCGGGCCGCGGCGGGCAGCCGGGCAGATAGATGTCGACGGGGACGATGTGGTCCACGCCCTGCACGATCGCGTAGTTGTTGAACATGCCGCCGGACGAGGCGCAGACGCCCATGGAGATGACCCACTTGGGGTTCGGCATCTGGTCGTAGACCTGCCGCAGCACCGGCGCCATCTTCTGGCTCACGCGGCCGGCCACGATCATCAGGTCGGCCTGGCGCGGCGAGCCGCGGAAGACCTCCATGCCGAAGCGGGCCAGGTCGTAGCGCCCCGCGCCGGTCGTCATCATCTCGATGGCGCAGCAGGCCAGGCCGAAGGTGGCCGGGAAGACGGACGACTTGCGCACCCAGCCCGCGGCCTGTTCGACGGTGGTCAGCAGAAAACCGCTCGGCAGTTTCTCTTCGAGTCCCATTAGTGGCCCCTCAGACCCCTTTGTCCCTTGCGCCTGTCAGTCCCATTCCAGGCCGCCGCGCCGCCATACGTATGCGTAGGCGACGAAGACGGTGAGCACGAAGAGCAGCATCTCCACGAGCCCGAAAACACCCAGGGCGTCGAAGGTGACGGCCCAGGGATAGAGAAAGACGATCTCGATGTCGAAGACGATGAAGAGCATCGCCGTCAGGTAGTACTTGATCGGGAATCGTCCGCCGCCCGCCGGTGTCGGCGTCGGCTCGATACCGCACTCGTAGGCCTCGAGCTTGGCCCGGTTGTAGCGCTTTGGACCGACAAGCGTGGCCATCACCACGGAGAAGATCGCAAAGCCTGCCCCGAGGGCTCCCAGTACGAGGATGGGCGCATAAGCGTTCACCGCTCCTCGCTCCTCTCAGTCGGCACTGACTGTTTCGGCGGCGCCGAGCTGCTCCCCGCGCCCTAGTCACACGAGTCCCGCGAGCCCCGGGAACCACAGAGGCTCCGGAAGCCCCATCAGGCCCACAAGTCCCGTACGGACCCGGGGAGATCGTGTACATGTGAAGCAGGTCACAAGCCCAGCTGCCACGCATCCTATGCCTGTAAGTCTGTGATCTGCGACACGGGGTACGCCACGGACTTTGTGATCTCCACCACCCGTCGAAGGATCATCAAGTCGTATGAGCAGTGATCTTCACACGCGAAGCGCCTGAGTGATCACCAGAGGTGACAACTTGACCTGTTTTCCCAGGTGGAAGAGGCGGGCCCATTATCAAGCGAGGAGCCTCCAGAGCAAATTGGTGCTGGACGAATCGGCCTGATAGTGACGCGCGACCCCATGTCGACAGGACAAGGGCAGGCGTCCATCGAACGCGTGCATCCGTTCACGAGCCGGACGCCCCCGCGACGGTGACCGTTCCGTGACCTGTGCCACATCGTCGGACGATGTGAAGAAACCGGGCTTGGCCAACCGTCTCAACCGATGGTAAGTGGCAGGCAATTCGGACGTAATACCGAAAGACCGTGATCACAGGCCTGATCACCCCTGCCCGCTATGTCCGTTACGGCGTCAATAAAGAACGACACGCGCGGGATTCGGTGTCCGAAATGAGCAACTGTGGCGCACCACACGTTTCTTGAAGGTAACGGGGAGTCCCTGATAGCGCTTTTACACATGTCCCTCACCGCTCACATACCCAGCCACCGGAAGCCCCGCCGCGGCGCGTCGAAGCTCGCATTGCGCGCCGGAGTTGCCGGTGGCGTCCTCAGCACCCTGGCAGTGGCCGGTGCGTCCGGGTCGGCGACCGCCGCCGAGCCCGTGACCGAGACCATCGAGCTGCCCACCATCACCACCGGCCTGACCGCGCAGATCGCCCAGTCCGCGGACGCCACCCAGCAGGCAGCAGACCGCTACGAGTTGCTGGCGGAGCAGGACGCGGCCGCCGCGCAGGCCGCGAAGCAGGCCAAGAAGGACCTCACCGAGGCCAAGCGCAAGGCGGAGGCCAAGAAGAAGGCCGAGGCCGAGCGCAAGGCCGAGGCCGAGCAGGCCGCCGCCTCCCGGTCCTCCGCGCGCACCACCCTGGTGTCCACCGCCTCCGACGTGTCCGCCCCCGCTAGCGGCAGCGTCGCGACCGTCATCGGCTTCCTCAAGGCGCAGCTCGGCGACGCGTACGTGATGGGCGGCACGGGCCCCAACTCCTGGGACTGCTCCGGCCTCGTCCAGGCCGCGTTCAGGCAGGCCGGTGTGGACCTGCCGCGCACCTCCCAGGCGCAGTCGACGGCCGGCACCCAGGTCTCGCTCTCCAACGTCCAGGTCGGCGACATCCTGTACTGGGGCGGCGCCGGATCCGCGTACCACGTGGGCGTCTACATCGGTAACGGCCAGTACCTGGACGCCGCCAACCCCTCCAAGGGCGTCGTCATCCAGGACCTGTCCGGGTACCCGGCGAGCGGTGCGGTGCGCGTGCTCTGAGTTTCAGGCACACCGAGCGGCTTTTGGGCCGCGGCTCCCGAGACCGGTGAGCCGCGGCCCGACCCGTTTTCACAAGGCCACGGCCTCAGCCCACGTCGAAGGTGTTGGGCAGCCCCAGCCGGTAGCGGACCTCGTCGACGCGCTTGAGGGGCTCCATCTCCGGCGGGCGGTACAGCTCCCAGATGCGACAGCGCTCGGCGTCCGAATTGTCCGTGTCCAGCAGCGCGTTGACGGCCATGCGCGCCGACTCGTTGGCGCCCTCCATGGTCGCCAGATCCACATCTGTCCGGACATAGTCACCCGCGAGGAAGAAGTTCGGGACGGCGGTCCGGGCGGCGGGGCGATTGTAGAGCGTGCCGGTGGGGTGGATCAGGAGCGGTTCGCGGTTCTGGGGGTCCGGCCCGCCGAGGCCGGTGACCGCCGGGTCCATGAACCAGCCGAGCCGGTCCTCGTCCCTGAGCACGGTCTTGCCCGCATCGTTCAGCCCGTCCTTCAGCTGCGCCCAGCACTCGGCCACGATCTCCTCGCGAGTGCACTCCCGGGCCGTCTTGCCGTAGAGGATCCCGGGCAGGTCCCACTCCGAGACGATCGCGGAGAGGCAGTCCTGCGCCTGTCCGTCGCCGTAATCGGCGGGGAAGTCCCGTACGTCCCAGAACTGCGCCTGGCCGATGCCGGTCACCGCCCACGGCGAGTCGAGGCAGTTGATGTGTCCGTGCACCACGGGCGTGGGCGTGCGCAGATAGAACTGCACGCCCGTCATCCAGTCCGTCTTCAGCGCGTCGCACCGTGCCAGCTGCGGATCGGCCGCGCGCAGGGCCGCGCCCCACGTCACGCGCGCGTGCTCGACGGGCATGGCGGACACGTAGTGGTCGGCGGTGACGGTACGGGTGTTGGTCCCGTCCGGCGCGGAGACCTGGACGCCGGTGATCCGCCCGCCCTCGTACACCACCTCGCGTACCTGCGTGCCCAGCTCGAACTCGACGCCCAGTGAACGGAGATGGGCCTCCCACGGGTTGATCCATGCCTCGCTCGTCGGCGCGTTCAGGACGCGGTCGATGTCCGCGTCGCCGTCCATGCCGCGCCCGAGCAGCCCCCACAGCAGCAGCGCCTCGATGATGACGCGCCCGACGGTGCGGGTGGAGGCCACCTGGGCACGAGTGGCGACGAGATTGCGGGTCTGTCCGATGCCGAGGGTGATCTGGTACTCCTCGCTCATCTCCTCGGCCCGGATGAAGTCCCACCAGGCGGTCTTCTCCCACTCGTCCTCGCGGCGGGCGTCGCAGCTGGTGAGGTGGACGAGCAGCCGGTCGGCGAAGTACGCCGCCTCGTTCGCGGGCAGCCTGGTGCCCGTGTCGAGGACGCTCAGCACCTGGTCGCGGATCCAGGACGGGGTGAGGTCCACCGGCCGGGGCGGGGTCGTGACGCGGCGCAGGGGGAAGTGCAGATCGGGTCGGCTGGCCTCGCGGGCGAAGAGGGTCTCGGTGCCGCTGCGGAGATTGTCGTGGACGCCGTTCGCGTTGCCGGGGAACGGGATGCGGCGCAGGGTGTCCGGCAGATTGCGGTAGAAGCCGGGGAAGAAACGGAAGCCGTGCTCACCGGGGAGTGGCCCCCGGCCGCCCTCGCCCGTGCCCGGCACGTCCATCGAGCGGGCCTTGCCGCCGAGCACGTCGTAGTACTCGTAGACCGTGACCGCGTAGCCGCGCTCGGCGAGCTCCTGGGCGGCGCTGAGGCCGGAGACGCCGCCGCCGAGGACGGCGACTCGTCTGCCGGATGCCGCGGCCGCCGAGCCGGCCGGCCATAACGCGGTGGCGCCGACCGCGCCCCCCACCGCCGCCCCGGCGCCGGCCAGGAAGCGTCTGCGTGTGGGGCCCGGCTCCCCCACGGGTCCCATGCTGTCTGTTGTCATGGGTCCGTCAGGGTAGGCAGGGGTGGGTGACGCCGGAAGGCGCCCGGCCGTCTACCCACAGCATCCTCACACCGTGTTCGCCATCGCTTACGGAGAGGCGTGCTCAGGGGAGTCAGGACGAGGGTTCGGCGAGCCGTTCGCACACCTCGTCCGTCAGCCGGTCGGCGGCGTCGAGTGCCGCCGCGAGCACCTCCGGGGCCGTGCCGAGGCCGGAGAACAGCGCGTGAGCGCGCTCGGCGAAGCCCTCCGGGGCGACGGCGAGTTCTCCCGCGGCCCGCACCGCACCCTTCTCGTTGAGCACCCAGTGCCCGGCCTGAGCGTGGAGAGCGTGTACGAGAAGCCCCACCGCGCGGAAGAGGCAGCCGGCGACGTAGAAGGCGTCGCCGCGAGCCGCGCCCTTGCGCGCGCCGCCCAGGATGAACGGTGCCTCCCACCGCGCGTTGGCGATGAGCGCATCACGCAGCGGCTCCGGGTAGCTCCGCGTCTGCTGCTGCAGGTCCCGCAGCTCGCCGGTGGGGTCGGCGAGGACGCGTCCGAGGGCGAGTTCACCGACGTAGGCGTGGGAGTACACGCCGAGCGGGTGGCCGGGTTGGCTGCCCACCTCGAAGCGGCCCTCCCGGCACTGCTGCCATATGCGGTGCACGCGGTCCAGATCGCGGTAGATCCAGTCGACGCGGTGGCCGTCCACGGTCAGCCAGCTGCCGCCGTCCACCCATGGGCCCCAGCCGCCCGGCTCGGTCACCTCGACGGGCGCGCCGGTCAGCTCGGCCGCGAGCCGGCGCAGTGCGGCGGTGTCCAGCGGCGGCCGGTAGTACAGGCCCAGGTCGAAGTCGGAGTCGGGACTGTGCGCGCCCCTCGCCCGGCTGCCTCCCAGACACACCCCGACGACGCCGCTGACGTCGGTCAGCCGTTCGGCCATCTCCACCAAGAAACGATCCACGGCCCGGATTCTGCAGATCCGGGCCGTGTGCCGCGAGCGGATTTCCGGCGCCTCCGGCACAGCGACCGGCGACCAGCGACGGGCAACGGGCAACGGGTCGCCGCGGCACACACGGCCGGCGCCACGGCTCACGCCTTCGGCGCCACCTTGCTCAGCCCGTTGATGATCCGGTCCATCGCGTCGCCGCCCGTCGGGTCCGTCAGGTTGGCGAGCAGCTTCAGCGTGAACTTCATCAGCAGCGGGTGGGTCAGGCCGCGCTGCGCCGCCAGCTTCATGACCTTCGGGTTGCCGATGAGCTTCACGAAGGCGCGGCCCAGCGTGTAGTAGCCGCCGTACGTCTCCTTGAGGATCTTCGGGTAGTTGTGCAGGGCGAGTTCGCGCTGAGCCGGGGTGGCGCGGGCGTGCGCCTGGACGATGACGTCGGCGGCGATCTGGCCGGATTCCATGGCGTACGCGATGCCCTCGCCGTTGAACGGGTTCACCAGGCCGCCCGCGTCGCCGACGAGCAGCAGGCCCTTGGTGTAGTGCGGCTGGCGGTTGAAGGCCATGGGGAGGGCGGCGCCGCGGATCGGTCCTGTCATGTTGTCCGGTACGTAGCCCCACTCCTCGGGCATCGACGCGCACCACGCCTTGAGCACCTCGCGCCAGTCCAGCTCCTTGAAGGAGGCCGAGGTGTTGAGGACGCCGAGGCCGACGTTCGACGTGCCGTCGCCCATGCCGAAGATCCAGCCGTAGCCCGGCAGCAGCCGGTCCTCGCCCGGGCCGCGCCGGTCCCACAGCTCCAGCCAGGATTCCAGGTAGTCGTCGTCGTGGCGGGGCGAGGTGAAGTACGTGCGCACCGCGACGCCCATCGGGCGGTCCTCGCGGCGGTGCAGCCCCATGGCCAGGGACAACCGCGTGGAGTTGCCGTCCGCGGCGACGACGAGCGGCGCGTGGAACGTGACGTCCCGCTTCTCCCCGGCGTCGCCGAGCTTGGCGTGCACGCCGGTGATGTACCCGGTGCGCTCGTCGACGATCGGCGCGCCGACGTTGCACTGCTCGTACAGCCGCGCGCCCGCCTTCTGCGCCTGCCGCGCCAGCTGCTCGTCGAAGTCGTCCCGCTTCCGCACGAGCCCGTAGTCCGGGTAGGACGCGAGATCCGGCCAGTCCAGCTCCAGCCGGACGCCGCCGCCGATGATGCGCAGACCCTTGTTGCGCAGCCAGCCCGCCTCTTCGGAGATGTCGATGCCCATCGCCACGAGCTGCTTGGTGGCGCGCGGGGTCAGCCCGTCACCGCACACCTTTTCGCGCGGAAACGAGGTCTTCTCCAGCAGGAGGACGTCGAGCCCGGCCTTCGCCAGGTAGTAGGCGGTGGTGGAACCGGCTGGCCCGGCCCCGACGACGATCACATCAGCGGTGTGTTCGGTGACGGGCTCGGTCACAGCGGGATCTCCCCAAGACTCGAAAACTGCGTGCTGGGTGGCACCGGATATGGGCAGTCTATTCAGCAGCACTGATCACCCAGCCGAAGGGCCGCCCGTGAACCGAGCTCTCCCCGCCGTACAGCTGCGCGTCCCGACCGACGAGGACGCCTTCACCTGGTACCGGGTCTTCGACCACCCTGACGTGATGGAGTTCCACGGCGGCCGGTCCGCGGAGCTGTCCGTCTACGAGGAGTTGACGGCCCGGCAGCGCAAGCACGACGCGGAGCGCGGGTTCTGCTTCTGGACCATGCTCGACGAGGAGCGCTTCCCCGGCGAGGTGCTCGGCTTCACGGGCGCCCAGCCGTGGCCGCACGAGTGGGGGCCGAAGGGCGAGGTCGAGATCGGCTGGCGGCTCGGCCGGGCGTACTGGGGCATGGGGTACGCGACGGCCGCGGCGCAGGCCGCGCTGGAGCGCGTACGGGCGGCGGGCGTCAGCAGCGTCGTGGCGATGGTCGACGCGCGCAACGAGCGCTCCGTCGCGGTGACGCGGCGGCTCGGCATGGAGCTCGCAGAGACGTTCACGACGCCCGTTGGGAAGCGGCAGGGGTACTGCTTCCGGCTGAAGCTCTGACGGCGGGCGCGAACAAATCACGTTGACGGTCACCCCCGGCTGTTCCGGGATGCCCGGTTTGGGGTCTACCCTTCCGGTACCGCTGGGGGTGACGTCCGTGCGCCTTACACCGAAGACACCCGAAGTGCGCGTACCGCGGCTGGTCGGCCTGATGGCCGTGGACGCGCGCGAGAGAGCCGAGGCCGGCGGTGTGCTGCTGGCGGCTCCGGACCGGCCCGACTTCCATCTGACCGTCATCGACTACGTGGTGCGGCAGTACCCGCTGCCGGGCGTCGAGGTGCCCATCGGCGCCGTCGTCACCGTCTGGTTCGACCTCGGCGACGGTGAGGGCGGCGGCGGGGCGGGAGTGCGTGAGCCGCGCCGTCCCGGCCCCCCGATGGGCGGGCTGTACCGGGAGCTCGACGAGCCGGGTGAGTCGTTCGAGGCGCTCTGGCCTGCGTGATCCGGGCCGCCTGGCGACTGCGTTTCGCCGGCGGACGCCCTGCGGCTACTTGACGCCGCGGTGCAGCGCCACGATCCCGCCCGTCAGGTTGCGCCACGCCACCTTCGACCAGCCCGCCTTCTGCAGCCGCTCCGCCAGCGCGGGCTGGTCGGGCCAGGCGCGGATGGACTCGGCGAGATAGACGTACGCGTCGGGGTTGGACGACACGGCGCGGGCGACGGGCGGCAGGGCGCGCATCAGGTACTCGGTGTAGACGGTGCGGAACGGCGCCCACGTCGGGTGCGAGAACTCGCAGATCACGACACGCCCGCCCGGCTTCGTGACGCGGTACAGCTCGCGCAGCGCCGCGTCCGTGTCGTGGACGTTGCGCAGCCCGAAGGAGATCGTCACCGCGTCGAAGGTGTCGTCGCGGAACGGCAACTTCGTGGCATCGCCCGCCGTGAACGGCATCCAGGGGTGGCGGCGCTTGCCGACCTGGAGCATGCCGAGCGAGAAGTCGCACGGCACGACGTACGCGCCGGTCTGTGCGAACGGCATCGAGGACGTCGCCGTACCGGCGGCCAGGTCCAGGACCTTCTGCGCGGGCCGGGCGTCGACGGCCTTCGCGACCTCCTTGCGCCACAGCCGGGCCTGGCCCAGGGACAGCACGTCGTTGGTGAGGTCGTACCGTTCCGCCACGCCGTCGAACATCGAGGCGACTTCGTGCGGCTGCTTGTCCAGGGATGCGCGGGTCACCGGCCCATTGTGGCAGTACGGGCCGGGCAGCTCTCAGGCGCCCGGCCCGTACATCGTCCTTCGGGCAGGTCGGGCCGGGTCAGGGCAGCAACCGCGGCTTGCGCTTCGCCGCGACGTCCTCGACCCAGCCGAACAGCACGATCGCCACGGCGATCAGCACCCAGCCGATGCCGAACATGAACCACTGGCTCTCCAGCGGCAGGTACTTCTCGAACGCGGGGACATTCCAGAACTGGTCGATCAGCGGTACGGCGATGACCAGCGCGACCTCGTGCCAGAGGTAGAGCGTGACGGCACGGCTGTTGAAGATCGTCACGGTCCGGTCGAGCCGCTTGAAGCGGGCGAGCCAGGCGAAGTCCACGTGGAAGTACGCCTTGAAGTACATCAGCAGCGTCACGAACCCGGCCGACCAAAGCGCCTGGGCGAGCGGGATGTCGTCCAGGTCGTACGAGCCGTACTCGCCCTGGTGGCTGAAGGCCCACCAGCCGCCGACCGCGAGCAGCAGCAGCGAGCCGGTGACCACCGGGCCCGGCTTCCAGCGCTGGAGCAGGCCGTCGCGGTGCGCGAAGCCGAGCAGCCAGCAGAACAGGAAGGTGGCGAGGTCCGTGAGCGCGCTGCCGAGGCGGCCGTCCGGCGGCGTCCACACCGTCTCGAAGACGACGACGGGTACGAGGGACAGCAGCAGGACCGGGACGGGGGCCAGGCGGAACAGCTTGAGCAGTACCGGGGAGAGCAGCACGAACCAGAGGTAGGTGCGCAGGTACCAGAGCACCGCCCAGGCCTGTTCGCCCCAGGCGTTGCCCGGGGGGTCGCCGAGCGGGACCACCCAGTAGAGGATGTTCGCGCCCGGGATCCAGCCGTGGATCATCATCGCGATCGCGAGGAAGAAACCGAAGACCCACAGCGGGATCAGGAGCCTGCGCATGCGGCTTCTGATCACCTTGAGGGCGGGGCGCTCCAGGGACTTGGCCATCAGGGTGCCCGCGAGGGCGAACATCACGCCCATGGAGGGGAAGACGAGGCCTGCCCAGGCCCATTCGAAGGTGTGGTAGGCGACGACTCTTACGAGCGCGATTGCGCGTAGCGCGTCGAAGTAGCGGTCTCGGGTTTTGGGGGCGCCCTCGTGTTTCGGCGCCCCCTGCGAGCCCCCTGCGTCGGGGTGGACGCCGGTGTCGGGCGCACCCGCCGTCGTGGGCACAGCGGTAGCGGCGGTGGCGGCGCCGTCGGCCGCCGCAGGAACGGCACTGTTGCCCACAGCAGTAGCCCCTCGCCTGTGTGTCCCCACTCAGCTCACCCCCGCCGGTGTCCCGACCTCGCCCGTGCGCTTGAGTTTCTGCCAGCGCAGGCGGCCGCCCGTGAGGGCTGTGACGCAGGAGTGGATGAGGACGAGGTACATCATCTGGCGGTACGCGAGTTGCTGGAGCGGAAGCATCAGCAGATAGCGGTACTGCTCTCGGTCGAGCCGGAAGGCGTAGGCCGCGCAGACGAGCTGGACGGCCAGGACGGCGAGCCAGGCGAGCAGTGACGCCTTGAAGTCGACGAAGATCATCGAGTAGACGGTGAACATGTCGATCAGCGGGGCGAAGACCGGCGTGACGATCTGGAAGAGCACGACGAGGGGCATGCCGACCCGGCCGAAGCGCCCGGAAGGGCCCTTGTCCGTCAGGGATTTGCGGTGCTTCCACAGCGCCTGCATCGTGCCGTAGCTCCAGCGGTAGCGCTGGCTCCACAGCTGCTTCAGGGAGCCGGGCGCCTCGGTCCAGGCGCGTGCGTGCTCCTGGTAGACGACCCGCCAGCCCGCGCGGTGCAGGGCGATGGTGATGTCCGTGTCCTCGGCGAGGGTGTCCTCGCTCATGCCGCCCACGGCGAGCACCGCTTCGCGGCGGAACGCGCCGATCGCGCCGGGGATGGTGGGCATGCAGCGCAGCAGGTCGTACATGCGGCGGTCGAGGTTGAAGCCCATGACGTACTCGATGTGCTGCCAGGCGCCGATCACGGTCTTGCGGTTGCCGACCTTGGCATTGCCCGCGACCGCGCCGACCTCCGGATCGGCGAAGGGCTGCACGAGCTGGTGCACGGTGTCCGGTTCGAAGACCGTGTCGCCGTCCATCATCACGACGATGTCGTACGAGGCGTTGCGTACCCCGTTGTTGAGGGCGGCGGGCTTGCCCGCGTTCTCCTGGCGGATGACGCGGACGTTGGGCAGGCCGAGGGACTCCGCGATCTCCGATGTCCCGTCCGTCGAGCCGTCGTCGACAACGATGATCTCGATCGGGTGGGTGCTCTGCGCGAGCGAGTGCAGGGTGTTGGCGATGCACTCCTTCTCGTTGTACGCGGGCACGATCACGCTCACCGGGCGGGTGACCTCGGGGCCCCAGCTGAAGCGGCGTCTGTTGCGCTGTCGGTGGTGGCGGCGGGCGAGGATCAGCATCATCCCGAACCGGCCCATGACGGCGACGCCGACCACGGCGAGCCCGGTCGCGAGGCCCGGCACCGTCCACTCCGCGACGGCGACGGCCCACAGCAGTGCCCTGCCCTCCCAGAGGGTGGCGCCGGTGGCGGTGCGGTGGGCGGCCGTGAGGGACGAGGCGCTGCCCTGCCTGCCTGTGCCCTGCTGCCCGTTCCCCGGCTGGCCGGTCGGCTCCTGGACGGTCGGCTGCTGCCCAGCGGCCTGCTGGCCAGTGGCCTGCTGACCGCTGGCCTGCTGACCAGCCGCCTGCTGCCCGGCGTTCTGCCCGACGGCGTTCTGCCCTATGGCGCCGCTGATGGTGGTGAAGGTGTAGCCCTTCGCCTTCATCTTCTTGATGTACGTGCCGAGCGCCTTGACGGTCTGCGAGCGGTCGCCGCCCGCGTCGTGGAAGAGGACCGACGCGCCCTCGCCGTCCTCCGGCGTGGCCCACTTGATGATCTTCGAGACGCCGGGCTTCTTCCAGTCGTCGCTGTCGGTGTCGACGAAGACGCTGGTGTAGCCCCGGGCGCCGAGCTCCTTGTAGACGGGCCAGCTGTAGTTGTCGATGGCGTCCGTCTCGGAGGAGTACGGGGCGCGGAAGAGCGTGGTCGTGATGCCCGCGGCACCGGCCAGCGCGAGCTGCGTCTGCTCCATCTCACGTGTGACGCGCGCACTGCTCTGGTACGAGAGGTCGACGTGCGTGAAGGTGTGGACGCCCACTTCGTTGCCCTGCTCCACGAGGTCCTTCACGATGCCCGGATAGCGCGAGACCATCGAGCCGACCACGAAGAACGTGCCCGGTACGTCGTTCTCCTCGAGCACCTTGAGAACCTGGGGCGTCCACGTGGGGTTCGGGCCGTCGTCGAAGGTGAGCGCGATGGTCTTCTCCGGCACGGACACGGTCTGCGCCTGGCCGTTCCGGAAGGTCAGGATCGGCCCGCCGTCGAGGACCTTGTCGGGGACCTTGCTGGAGCTGGCTCCGGTGCGTATGCGCTGGTCGCCTCCGACCTCGGCGCGCAGATACCCGTCGAGCAGCATCACGCTGGTGAGCGCCAGCAGAAGCAGCGCGGCGAGGATCACGCGCGGTTTCTGCAGTGCCGCGGCCTTGCGCCCGGCCCGCTCGATGCGCGAGGGGGAGCGCCGCCGGCCACGCTGGGGCCTCGTCGTGTGGGGGGTCATGAGTTTGAGTGCATTCCGGTCAGTTGGCGCCTGCGTAGGCGGACGCGGCGGCGGAGGGAGCGGAGGTGGGCGGCGCGGCCGAGGGCGCGGCGCCGGTGGGCAGGCCGGTGGGCATGGTCCGGGTGGGGGGCGCCCCGGTCGGGGCGGCGCCCTGCGGTCCGCCGGCGGGGGCGTCATCGAAGGGCAGCAGCGCCGACGGCGAGAGCGAGGTGCCCCAGCCCATGAACGCCATGCCCAGCACGGCCGCGTACCCGACACAGATGGCGCCCACGACGAGGCCGAGTCGGCGCAGCAGACGCGCCCTGCGCCCGGAGTTGTCGACGAACACGGGCCCCGTTTCGGGCCCGTTACCGCCCTTACGGCGGCGTCCACGCGACGGCACGCGGTTTTCGATCACAGGCTCGGAATGCATTCCTGGATATTAGAACTCCATTACGGAGTGAAAGCCTTCATTTCACTGTGCGAGGCCCATGAAAAGCGCAACAACCTGTCCTTCACCTGAGAATTCAACTCCACAACACCCTGGCACCCTTGGCGAACGTGCCCGAATACGTCCAATTTGTCCGCCCGATTAGTCCCAGTTGAAGACGAACCTCTGTGATCCGCATAAGATCAACCTGTGTTCATGAACCCAACCCGAATGTGAGACGTTCCCTACTCCGGAAGCACATTTTGTTCCAATCCTGAGACAGAAATCACGAGAGCGGGTACGTCACAATGCGGAGTTTCCTGAAGCCGGCTGCCGGGCTCATCTGCCTGGTAGCGCTGGCCTGTTCCGGGTGCTCCTCCGGCGACAATGCATCCTCGGACGCGGCGCCGACTAAGCCCCCGGCGGCCAGCGCGTCGCCCGAGCCGACTCGGACGCAGACGTCGGCCATCGCTTACGAGCCGTACGTCAGCGCCACGACGGCGTCCGACCTGGACTCGTCCGGTTCACCGTCCACGTACAACCTCGCTTTCGTGATCGCGGACGGCAGCGACTGCACACCCACGTGGGACGGGACGGCGGCCATCGACGACTCGGCTGTGAAGTCGCGGATCTCGGAGCTGACCTCCTCGGGCGCCGACGTACGCGTCTCCTTCGGCGGCGCGTCCGGCAAGGAGCTCGCCTCGACGTGTGACAGCGCGTCCGAACTCGCGGACGCGTACGCGAAGGCGCTCGACGCCGCCGGTGCGACACAGGCGGACTTCGACATCGAGGGCGACGAGCTCACCGACTCCGACTCCGTGGCACTGCGCTCCGAAGCCATTGCGCTGCTCCAGAAGAAGCGCGATCTGCAGGTCTCCTTCACGCTGCCCGTGATGCCCTCGGGCCTCGACGACAACGGCGTGGCGCTGCTGGAGTCCGCCAACGACCACGGTGTGGCGGTCTCCACGGTCAACATCATGACGATGAACTACGGCGAGTCGTACGGCGGAGACATGGGCGACTACGCCATCACGTCGGCCAAAGCGGCCCATGACCAGCTGGAGGACGTCTTCGGCCTCTCGGACGGGGACTCCTGGAAGGGGCTCGCCCTCACCTCGATGATCGGCGACAACGACATCGCCGGCGAGACCTTCACGCTCTCCGACGCCGCTCAACTCCGGTCGTTCGCCGAGAAGAAGAGCATCGCCTGGCTCTCCATGTGGGCCTCTTTCCGCGACCAGCAGTGCGACAGCGCTGATTCCTCGTCGGACGACGCGGCGACCAACTGCAGTGGCGTGGAGCAGAAGGACGGGGCGTTCGCGGAGGCGTTCTCCGGCTGACGGCTGACGGCTGACAGTCTGAAGACCGACGGCTGACCTACCGTCTGCGGCTGACCTACCGCCTGCGGTGGACCAGACGGCCCGCACAGACCGTGGCGACGCACGTGCCGGTCGCGTCGAAGACGGCGAGGTCGGCGCGGCCGAGGCCCGTGATCGCGGCGAGACGGGTACGGCCGAGCACGGCGACGTCGTTGCGCGCGGCCGCGGCCCGGAGCTCAGGCGTGCCCGCATACTCCTCAAGGACGGCCGTCGCGCCCGTCTTCAGCACCGCATGGACGCGCTCGCGCGGGGTCGGCGCGTCCGGCAGCGGCCCTTCGTGGACGCGCGCGGGACCGAGGGCACCGGGCCAGCGGCGCACGCGGGCGCCCGGGAACCGCTCCTCGAGCTCGGCCTGCGACCCCACCGCTGCGACCCGGTTGCCCTCGACGGCGACGGCACCGCCCTCGACGGGCTCCGAGTCCCAGGTCAGGCGAAGCTCGTCCGCGACGTGGATCGTCAGCACAAGAGCCCTAGTTGGAGGCGAGGAGCTTCAGCTCCGGATGCGCCGTGCCGCCCTCGATCGCGGTGGACGAGATGTGCGAGACGACGCGGTCGTCGACGGGGTCGTTCGCCGGGTCGTCATGCACGACGATGTGCTCGTACGTGGTGGTCCGCTGGGCGGGAACGCGACCGGCCTTGCGGATCAGGTCGATGATCTCGAGCCGGTTGGAGCGGTGCTTGGCGCCTGCCGACGACACCACGTTCTCCTCCAGCATGATCGACCCCAGGTCGTCCGCGCCGTAGTGCAGCGAGAGCTGGCCGATCTCCTTGCCGGTGGTCAGCCACGAACCCTGGATGTGGGCGACGTTGTCGAGGAAGAGCCGCGCGATCGCGATCATCCGCAGGTACTCGAAGATCGTGGCCTGCGTGCGGCCCTTCAGATGGTTGTTCTCGGGCTGGTAGGTGTACGGGATGAAGGCCCGGAAGCCGCCCGTCCGGTCCTGTACGTCGCGGATCATCCGCAGGTGCTCGATGCGCTCGGCGTTGGTCTCACCGGTGCCCATCAGCATCGTCGTCGTGGACTCGACACCGAGACCGTGCGCGATCTCCATGATCTCCAGCCACCGCTCACCGGACTCCTTGAGCGGCGCGATGGCCTTGCGGGGCCGCTCGGGCAGCAGCTCGGCGCCGGCGCCCGCGAAGGAGTCCAGACCCGCGGCGTGGATACGGCGGATCGCCTCCTCCACGCTCACGCCCGAGATCCGGGCCATGTGCTCGACCTCGGACGCCCCCAGCGAGTGGATGACCAGCTCGGGGAATTCCTTCTTGATGGCGGCGAAGTGCTTCTCGTAGTACTCGACGCCGTAGTCCGGGTGGTGGCCGCCCTGGAACATGATCTGCGTCCCGCCGAGCTCGACGGTCTCGGCGCAGCGCCGCAGGATGTCGTCGAGGTCGCGCGTCCAGCCCTTGGCGGTGTCCTTCGGCGGGGCGTAGAAGGCGCAGAACTTGCACGCCGTGACGCAGACGTTCGTGTAGTTGATGTTGCGCTCGATGATGTACGTCGCGATGTGCTCGGTACCCGCGTACCGCCGGCGGCGGACGGCGTCGGCGGCGGCGCCCAGGGCGTGCAGCGGCGCGTCGCGGTAGAGGACGAGCGCCTCTTCCGGAGTGATCCGCCCGCCTGAGGCAGCACGGTCGAGCACGGCTGTGACATCAATGGAGGTGAGGTCGGCCTTCTCGGTCACCGGGCTCCCCTTCGCAGAGTTGAGGCCTCTGGGGCACTGGACGGACCGATCCAGCCTACGCCAGCGCCTTTCGGCAGCTGACGTCAGGCCAGGTCGGAACAGCCCTGCTGCGTACGCCTACGAGTGCAGCAGCTCCACGCGTACGTCCGCCGGGAAGCCCGTCGTCGGTCCGACCCGGCGGGCGAACTCCGTGACGCCCTTCAGCTGGGCGTCGCCGAGGCGGAAGTCGAGCGTCGTGAAGTAACGCTCCAGCACGCTCTCGTCGAAGGCCTCCCAGCGCGCCGCCTGCTCGGCGACCTTGGCGACCTCCTCCAGCGACAGATCACGGGAGGCGATGAACGCCTCGTGGACCTTGCTCACGATGACGGGCTCGCGCTCCAGGTAGTCGCGGCGGGCCGCCCATACGGCGAAGACGAAGGGAAGGCCCGTCCACTCCTTCCACATGGCGCCCAGATCGTGCACCTGGAGACCCAGGCGCGGAGCGTCGTGCAGATTGGCGCGCAGCGCGGCGTCCCCGATGAGGACGGCCGCATCCGCCTCCTGCATCATCACGCCGAGGTCGGGCGGGCACGTGTAGTAGTCCGGCTGCACCCCGTAGCGCTCGGCCAGCAGCAGCTGGGCGAGGCGCACGGACGTACGCGAGGTCGAACCGAGGGCGACGCGGGCGCCGTCGAGCTGCTCCAGCGGCACCTGCGAGACGATCACGCAGGACATGACAGGGCCGTCGCAGCCGACCGCGATATCGGGGAAGGCGACGAGCTGGTCGGCGTTCCTGAGGAATTCGACGAGGGTGATGGGCCCGATGTCGAGATCGCCCTGCACCAGCCGCTCGCTGAGCTTTTCCGGGGTGTCCTTGGTGAGCTCGAAGTCGAGGAGCGTTCCGGTCCGCGCGAGCCCCCAGTACAGGGGCAGGCAGTTCAGGAACTGGATGTGGCCGACACGCGGCCGGGAGCGACGAGGGCCGGGGCTGACGCCCGGCCCGGTGAGTGAGTCCTGCGAGTCCGCGTGTGAGTTGTCCACATCGCGAGATTAGACCCATGGGATACGGTGCAAGAGGCGGGGTACCCCATCTGGCACTTTTCAGCAGGCACGTCAACCTTATTTGCATCACTCAAACATATGGGTGACGTGATCTTGCCCACTATCGTTTTCGGCGGCTTGCGTGCTACGCTCGCCGCAAGTTGCAGTTTGGTTTCCCTTGCAGTACAGAGCCTGCGGAGCATGTGACCGCGGGCTCTCGTCGTATTCAGACTTTTGCATTGTTTAACAAGGCAGGTTCTGGAGCAGGGCAACCCTTTGGCCCAAGGAGGGCTTATGGCTACCGGAACCGTTAAGTGGTTCAACGCCGAAAAGGGCTTTGGCTTCATCGCCCAGGAAGGCGGGGGCCCCGATGTCTTCGTCCACTACTCCGCGATCAACGCGTCCGGGTTCCGTTCCCTCGAGGAGAACCAGGCCGTGAGCTTCGACGTCACGCAGGGTCCGAAGGGCCCGCAGGCGGAGAACGTCACCCCGATGTAGTCGGGGTCCCGAGAACACTCGGGATCTGATCCGGAACCGGATAGCAGTACCCAAGGAGCCCAGCGCCTTCCCGGCGCAGGGCTCCTGCCTTTTTCTCATCGCCCATACGCACGCCCACCACCCACGCGTACGCGGCCGACCGTGGGTATCTCCGCCCACGCGCCCCGGGCAGCCATGCCACGCGGCCGACACCGGGTCGACGCGAGTGCACCGCACGGATGACGGCCTTACGTGTGCTGCATGACGAGCACGAAGCCGGTGCCCGGGGCCGGGTCGGACTCCCTCAGGTGCGTGGCGTCGCGTACAGCTCCTCGATCTCCTGCCCGAAGTCCCGTGCGATCGCCTCCCGCCGCAGCTTCAGCGACGGCGTCAGATGGCCCGCCGCCTCCGCGAAATCCACGGGAAGAACGGTGAAACGGCGGATGGACTCCGGGCGCGAGACCAGCTTGTTGGCCTCGTCGACGGCGCGCTGGAGCGTCGCGAGGAGTTCCGGGTCCTTCACCAGCCGGGTGATCGGCAGATCCTCCTTCCCCTTCATACGGCACCAGTGGGCGATGCCGTCGGGTTCCAGGGTGATCAGCGCGGTGATGTACGGGCGGTTGTCGCCGACGACCATGCACTGGCCGACGAGCGGATGGGCGCGGAGCCAGTCCTCCAGCGGGGCCGGGGCGACGTTCTTGCCACCGGTCGTGATGAGGATGTCCTTCTTGCGGCCGGTGATGGTGAGGTAGCCGTCGGCGTCCAGGCGCCCGATGTCACCGGTCGGGAACCAGCCGTCCGCGCTCGCGGGTGTCACTCCGCCGGCCCCCGGATCCCAGTAGCCGCGGAACACCTGTCCGCCGCGGAGCATGATCTCGCCGTCCCCCGCGATGCGCACCTTCGTACCGGGCAGGGGCCAGCCCACCGTGCCGAGGCGGGGCTTGAGCGGCGGGGTGACCGTCGCGGCCGCCGTGGTCTCCGTCAGGCCGTAGCCCTCGAAGACCTCGATTCCCGCGCCCGCGTAGAAGGCCGCGAGCCGGCGGCCGAGCGGGGAACCGCCGCAGATCGCGTACCGGACCTTGCCGCCGAGCGCCGCCCGGATCCGCCGGTACACGAGCGGGTCGTACAGCGCACGCGCCGCCCGCAGACCGCTGCCGGGCCCCGGCCCGGTGCCGTGCTGCAGGGCCTCGACCGCCTCGCCGTACCGCCGGGCTATGTTCGCCGCGCGGTCGAAGGAGGAGGCGCGGCCCATCTTCTCCGCGGTGGCGCGTCCCGTGTTGAAGACCTTCTCCAGGACGTACGGGATGGCGAGCAGGAACGTCGGGCGGAAACCGGCGAGGTCCGCGAGCAGCTCCTCGGTCTGGATGCTCGGCCCGTGGCCGAGGCGTACGCGTGCCCGCAGGCAGCCGACGGCGACCATGCGGCCGAAGACGTGCGAGAGCGGCAGGAACAGCAGCGTGGACGCCGGTTCCTTGCTGACGGACTTGAAGACGGGGTGCAGCAGCTCGATGGCGTTGTCGACCTCGGCGAAGAAGTTGCCGTGGGTCAGGGCGCAGCCCTTGGGGCGGCCGGTGGTGCCCGAGGTGTAGATGAGCGTGGCGAGGGAGTCGGGGCCGAGCATGCCGCGCCGTACGGTGACCTCCTGGTCCGGCACCTCGCGGCCCATCTCCGCGAGGCGCTCCACGTGCCCCTTCTCGAAGGCCCACACGTGCCGCAGATCCGGCAGCCGGTCGCGCTCCGGTCCGAGCGCCGCCGCCTGCGCCGTGCTCTCGACGGCTATCGCGACGGCTCCCGAGTCCTGCAGGATCCAGCGGGTCTGGAAGGCGGACGAGGTCGGATACACCGGCACGGTGACCAGCCCGGCGGCCCACGCGGCAAAGTCGAGCAGCGTCCACTCGTACGTCGTGCGGGCCATGATGGCGAGCCGGTCGCCGGGCACCAGGCCCTCCGCGATCAGGCCCTTGGCGACGGCGAGGACCTCGTCCGCGAAGGCCGCGGCGGTGACGTCGGTCCACCGGCCGTCCTGCCCCTTCCGGCTGAGGACGGCCTCTCCGGGAGCCTGCTGGGCGTTGTCGAACGGGATGTCCGCCAGCGATCCATGGGTGACGGGCGGCGCGAGCGGGGGGACGGACGCCTCGCGCACCACGCCGTCGAGCTGCCTGATCTCGGGCGGGGTGAGCGCGGGCGGGCTGGTGGTCTCTCGGCGTGACACAGGGCGGCTCCTTGTCGTTGCCTGGCGGTACAGGGGGGACGGGTCAGATGCGTTCGAGGATCGCGGTCACGCCTTGGCCTCCGGCCGCGCAGACGGAGATCAGCCCGCGTCCGGGCCCGTCGCGCTCGGCGAGCAGCTTGGCGAGGATCGCGACGATGCGCGCCCCGGTCGCCGCGAAGGGGTGCCCGGTCGCGAGGGACGAACCGGCCACGTTGAGCTTCGCCCGGTCCACCGGGGCGAGCCCGCGCTTCTCCCAGGCCGCCAGGGTCGCGAGCACCTGGGAGGCGAACGCCTCGTGGACCTCGACCAGATCGAAGTCCTCGATACCGAGCCCGGCCCGCTCCAGCATCCGCGGCACGGCGTGCGCGGGCGCCATCAGCAGACCGTCCTCTCCCCCGCGGACATCGCCGCCGTCTCCGGCGAAGTCGACGGCCGCGGTCTCGTACGCGGTGAGGTACGCGAGCGGCTCCAATCCGCGCTCCCGGGCCCACTCCTCGCTCGCGAGCAGCACGGTCGCCGCGCCGTCCGTGAGCGGCGTCGAATTCCCGGCGGTCATGGTCGGGTCCGGCTGGTCCTTGCCGAACACCGGCTTGAGCGCGGCCAGTTTCTCCACCGTGGAACCGGGGCGCAGGTTCTGGTCCCGGGCGAGGCCGCGGAACGGCACGACGAGGTCGTCCAGCAGGCCCCTTTCGTACGCGGCGGCCAGCCGCTGGTGACTCGCCACGGCGAGTGCGTCCTGTTCCTCGCGGGAGATGCCCCAGGCGCGCGCGGTCACGGCCGCGTGCTCGCCCATCGACAGACCGGTGCGCGGCTCGGCGTTGCGCGGGATGTCGGGCACGAGGTGCCGGGGCCGGACACGGGCGAGCGCCTTCAGCCGCGCCCCGGCCGACCTGGCCCGCCGGGCCTCCAGGAGGATGCGGCGCAGCTCGTCGTTGACGCCGAGCGGCGCATCGCTGGCGGTGTCCGCGCCGCCCGCGACCGCCGATTCGAGCTGCCCGAGCATGATCTTGTTGGCGGCGGCGATGACGGCCTGGAGTCCGGTGCCGCAGGCCTGCTGGATGTCGTACGCGGGGGTGCGCGGGTCGAGCCGGGAGGCGAGGACGGTCTCGCGGGCGAGGTTGAAGTCGCGGCTGTGCTTGAGGACGGCACCGGCCACGAACTCGCCGACGGCGCCCGGCTGGTCGAGCCCGAAACGGTCGGCGAGCCCGTCGAGCGCGGCGGTGAGCATCTCCTGGTCGGAGGCCGTGGCGTAGGGGCCGTCGGAACGGGCGAAGGGGATACGGCTGCCGCCGATGACCGCCACGCGTCGCACGCCCGGCGGGAACTGCGCACCGGGGCTGTGGGGACTTCCGGGCTGCGGGGGACCTGCGGGACTCATCTCGACCGGCACCTGACTCTTAAGTAACCTTACTCCGAAGTAAATTTACGATGATGCTGGGAGTTTGGACAATGGCCGACCGCTATCTGCAGTTCTCCCGCACCGCTCCCGGCCGTTTCCTGTCCCGCCGCCTCGGCCTGCCCCAGCCCGCGGCGCTGCACCGCTGGTCGGCCGAACGCCCCGCCCTGGAGGGGCCGTTGCTGCACCTCACGGCGGGGACGTCGCGGCTCGGGGGCCCGGTCGGTTCCCCGGGCCCGCTCGGCGATGTTCTCGCCCGTACCGGCCTGGAGGTCCGGGCGGCCGCCGACCGTCCCGCGGCCGTCGTGCTCGACGCCACGGGTGTCGCCGACGTCGAGACGCTCGCCGAGGTGCATACGGCGCTGCACCCCGTGGTGCGCTCGGTCGCCGAGAGCGGGCGGGTCGTGGTGCTCGGCGCGCCGCTGGACCCGGCCGACCACCACCAGGCCGCCGTCCAGCAGGCACTCGAGGGGTTCGTCCGGTCCCTCGGTAAGGAAATGGGGCGCGGGCGGACGGTCTCGCTGGTACGGATCGCGGCCGAAGCCGGGGCCGGTGCCGTCGCCGCCGAGTCGACACTGCGTTTCCTGCTCTCGCCCAAGTCCGCCTTCGTCAGCGGTCAGGTGATCGAAGTGGGCGGCGCCGACGGCGGCGTGACGGCGCCGGAGGAGTGGGAGCGGCCCCTCGCAGGGCGCACCGCCCTCGTCACCGGCGCCGCGCGCGGCATCGGCGAGGCGGTCGCCGAGACGCTGGCGCGCGACGGCGCACGGGTCGTCTGCCTCGACATCCCTGCCGCGGCAAGCGACCTGGAGAGGGTCGCGGACCGGCTCGGCGGGAGCGCACTGCCGCTCGACATCACCGCGGACGACGCGGGCGAGCGGATCGCGGCGGCGCTCCCCGACGGGCTCGACGTCCTCATCCACAACGCGGGGATCACACGCGACCGCAAGCTGGCCAACATGCCGGCCGAGCAGTGGACTTCGGTCCTGGAGGTCAACCTCGCGAGCGTGCTGCGTACGACGGACTCGCTGCTGAAGTCCGGGGCGCTGGGGGCGGGCGGACGGATCGTCGCCACCGCGTCCATCGCCGGGATCGCCGGCAACACCGGCCAGACCAACTACGCGGCGAGCAAGGCCGGCATCGTGGGCCTGGTGCGAGCGCTGGCCCCGCGGGCGGCCGCCGAGCACGGGGTGACGGTCAACGCCGTGGCCCCCGGGTTCATCGAGACGCGGATGACGGCCGCCATTCCATTGTTCATACGCGAGGCGGGGCGGCGGATGAACTCCCTTGCGCAGGGCGGGCTGCCCGTCGATGTCGCCGAGACGACGGCATGGCTGGCGAGCCCCGGATCCGGGGGTGTGAACGGGCAGGTGGTGCGGGTGTGCGGGCAGAGCCTGCTCGGGGCGTGAAGAACGCCTGCCCACATCAGACGACAGCCCGAGGAGGCCACCGACTTTGCAGACTCTGACTCTTGCCACGCCGCCCTCGCTGCCGCGGGTCCTCGCCAGTGGGGCGTTCCTCTCACCGTTCAAGAAGGGGGCGCCGACGGACGGCCGCGGGACCGGTACGCGGCTCGTGCTGCCCGGGGTCCGGGTCGACGGGGCGCGGCTCACCGCGTACGAGCGGGTGTGCGGATTCGCCGCCGGGCAGGATCAGGCTCTGCCGGTGACGTATCCGCACGTCCTCGGCTTTCCGCTCGCCATGCGGCTGATGGCCGCCCGTGACTTTCCGCTGCCGCTGCTCGGGCTCGTCCACACGTCGATCGAGATCGGTCAGCGGCGCGGCCTCGGGCCGGACGAGGAGTACGAACTCACCGTGTACATCGACGGGTTGGCGCCGCACCGGCGCGGCACCGAAGCGGTCGTGGTGACCGAGGCGCGGGTGGGCGGTGAGGTCGTTTGGGAGTCGAGGAGCAGGTATCTGGCCCGGCACAGGACCGAGCCGGCCGCCGCTCCCCGCGACCGGTCGGCGCAGCCGGAGCGGGAGCCGCTGCCCGCCGTCGCCGAATGGACGCTCGGCGGGGATGTCGGCCGCCGCTACGGCGCCGCGTCCGGGGACCGGAACCCCATCCATCTGTACCCGCTCACCGCTCGCCTCTTCGGCTTCCCCCGGGCCATCGCGCACGGCATGTGGACCGTCGCGCGCTGCCTCGCGCAGCACGGCGTTCCCGAGGCGGCCCGCGTCCGGGCCGAGTTCAGGGCTCCGGTGCTGCTGCCCGGCACGGTGGTGTACGCCGCCGAGGGGGCGGCCTTCGAGCTGCGTGGCGGTGGGCAGGGGGCGGGCGAGGACCGGATCCATGTCATGGGTGAGGTGTTGTCCCTGGTTCAGGCAGGAGCCTAGGCGCGCGCCGGGGCCGGAACCTGAGCGGATCCTGCCGCGGGGGACCACGCCCGCCCCTCCATGAGGCCGCCCAGGCCGGCCCATGCGAAGTTCATCAAGGTCGCCGCGGCCTCCTTCGAGGAGACGCCGGGTGTGGCGTTCGCCCACGCGGCGAGCGACTCGGCGGACCCGACCAGGGCCTCGGCCAGGCCCGCGACCTCGCGTTCCGGCAGCGACGGATCGCGGTGTGCCTCTCGGGCGGCCACCGCGATCAACCGCGTGACCAGCGCGACGATCTCCTTCCGCATCGCGGCGGCCTCGGCCGCGAACGGCTCGCCGTGCGTACGCGCCTGACGGTGCAGCACCGCCCAGCCGTCCTGGTTCTGCGCGGTGTGCGTGAAGAAGGCGCGCAGCCCTCCCCAGAGTCTGCGGTCGGCCGGGTCCTCGAGCCGTACCCCCGCGCGTACCGCCTCGATCAGGGACCGGGCCTCACGCCGGATGCATGCCGTGAAGAGGTCTTCCTTGGAGTTCAGATACAGGTACACCAGCGGCTTGGATACGCCCGCCAGGTCGGCGATCTCGTCCATGGACGCGGCCTGGTACCCGCGCTGCCCGAAGATCCGCACGGCGGCGTCCATCATCTGCTGCTCACGCACAGCACGCGGCATCCGCTTGTTCTTCACAGCACCCATACGGCTTAGCGTACGGTCCGCTCCGGCGCCCGCGGCGGAACGCGTCGGGTGCCGTGAGCCGCCGTGGTTCACGGGTGGCTCCGGGCCGGCTCCGGTTCGTGCCGCGACACGTGGTCGTGGCGCGGGAGCAGGAGCGGGGTTGCCAGCAGGAGGAGACCGGCGATCCCGATCGCGGTACGCGGACCGGTGACGCCGGCCAGCAGGCCCCACAGCGCTGTCATGGCCGCGGTAGTGACCTTGCCGGTGGCCGACCACGCGGACAGGGTGCGGGCCACTCGGTCCGAACCCGTCTGTTCGAGCCGGTAGGTGGCGAACACCGGGTTGAACACGCCGCAGCAGGTGATCAGCCCGAGCTCGACGGCCATGACGAGCACGAGCCCGGCGACACCGGGCCGGACGAGGACGAGTCCGAGCGACCAGCACGCGCGCAGTACCCCGGCCGTGAACATGACCTTGTGCTGCCCGAAGCGGGCGACGAGCGGCCGGGCCAGGCGTGAGCCGATCAGACCGCCGACGCAGGGCACCGCGAAGGCGAGGCCGTACTGCCAGGGCGCGAATCCGAGATCGCCGAGCATGAGGACGGCGAGCAGCGGCGAGCTCACCATGATGAGGCTGTTGACCAAGACCGTGTTGAAGAACATGGGGCGCAGCGCGGAGCTGGCCAGGATGTGCCGCCACCCGTCGAGGAGGTCGGCCGCCCGGAAGCGCGGCGGTGCACCGGGCGGTGTACCGGTTCGTACGGGGCGTGGCTCACTGCCGCCGATCGCACGGATCCCCACGGCCGAGAGCAGGAAGCTGACCGCGTTGGCCGCCACGGTCATCACCGGGCCGAACAGCCCGATCGCGGCTCCGCCGAGCGGCGGTCCGAGCACGGTGGCGGTCCAGGTCGTGGCCTCGAACCGCCCGTTGGCGACGAGCAGGTCCTCGGGTCGTACGAGTGCCTTCAGGCATGCGCCAGTGGCCGCAGTGAAGGTGATGTCGGCCGCGCCGACGATGACCGACACGACCAGGAGCTGGGTGAAGGTGAGCCGGCCGAACGCGTACGCGGCGGGGACGGTCAGCAATGCTCCGAACCTGACCAGGTCCATCGCGACCATCACCGGCCGCTTGCGGTGGAACTCCACCCACGGGCCGAGCGGCACCGACACCACCGCGCCGACCGCCAGCCCCGCGGCCGCCAGCAGCGCCACCTCCGTCGATCCGGCGTGCAGCACCAGGACCGCGATCAGGGGGAACGCGTCGAACGCGAGCCATGTGCCGAGCGTGCTGACCGCGTACGCGGCCCACAGCCATCCGAACTGCCGCCCCAGCGGACGTCTGGCCCCCATGCGCAGCAGGAGTGCGTGTGCGGGCTAGCCCTGGGCCTGCCCGTGTGCGCGGGCCGCGTCGTCCACGCCGTCCTCCTGGCTGCGGTTGCTCTCCAGGTTGGCCTTGGCCCGGTCGACCCGCGCCACGATCTGCTCGGACGCGCGGTCGCGCTCCTTGCGGAGTACGACGAAGCTGATGGGCGCGGAGATCACCAGGGCGAGGAGGACGATCCACATGTCGTTGGAGCCGCCGAGCCCGCGCGGCAGAACGCCCGAGTAGACGAGGCCCCAGACGACCACGAGGCAGCCCACGAAGATCCCGAGGCGCATCAGCGTGTAGCGGAGCATGTCATTCCACTCTTCCGTTCCGAACATTCCGAAATTGGACGCTCCCCCAGTGAAGCACGCGGCCGGTGGTGCGCGGCCCCGGGGGTCGGACGCCGAGGGACTCAGCCGTCGGGAGAGTCAGCCGGCAAGGGATTCAGCGGTCGCGAGGAGCGGCTGCCGCCCTGCGGGTTCGAGCGGCAGCAGCATCGTGATGTCGTCGCGGTCGTCGCCGGGCGCCACGCGTATGGCGCTGGGCACACGCCCGACCTCCTCGTAGCCGCAGGAGCCGTAGAAGCGCTCGAGGCCGAGACCTCCGCGGCAGGTCAGCCGTATCGCCTCGATGCCCTCCAGGCCGCGGGCCGCGTCCGCCGCGGCCTCCAGCAGGTCCCGTCCGTAGCCCCTGCCCTGGTGCCGTGGGTGGACCATCACCGTGTAGAGCCAGATCCAGTGCCGCATCAGCCGGTGCGTGTTGTGCGTGAGGAACGCGGTCGCCGCGGCCTCACCCGCCTCGTCGAAGCCGACCAGGAGCCGGGTGCGGCCCTCGCTCATCGCCGCGAAGTGCTTCACGAGCTCCGGACGTATCGCCTCGGCGGTCACGGGCGGCACGAAGCCGACGGCACCGCCGGCGTTGGACACGTCCGCCCAGAGGGCGAGGAGTCCGTCGCGCAGCCCGGGCGTGATCGCGGGGTCGAGTTCGAAGGTGAGCGACATGCGGCCGACCCTAACCGGCGCCACTGACAGCCGGGCACGGCGTCTCGCGACGTGGACCCGTGACGCGATCGTCGCGCGGTCAGGGTCGTCGGTCGTCAGCCCAGCGCTCGCACGGCCACCTTCAGGTCGGACACCAGCCCCTGGTACACCGCCTCGCGGTCGTCGGCGCGCAGCACCGCGGAGGGGTGGATCGTGGCGACCACGCGCGCGTGCCGCCCGTGCATCTCCTCCTCGAGCAGCATTCCGCGCTGCTTGGTGACCCGGAACGAGGAGCCGAGCAGCGCCTTGCCCGCGGTCGCACCGAGCACCACGATGATCTCGGGGTCCACGAGGGCCAGTTCGGCGGCCAGCCACGGCCCGCACGCCGTCATCTCGCGCAGGCTGGGCGCCTTGTGGATACGCCGCTTCCCGCCGCCGGGCGGCTGGGTCCACTTGAAGTGCTTGACGGCGTTGGTGACGTACGTCTGCGTCGGGTCGATCCCCGCCTCGGCCAGGGCGCGGTCGAGCACCTTGCCGGCGGGCCCGACGAACGGCTGTCCGCGCCGGTCCTCCTGGTCGCCGGGTTGCTCACCGACGAGGACCACACGCGCGTCGGCGTTCCCGGTGCCGAAGACGGTCTGGGTGGCGTCGCGGTGCAGGGGGCAGCCGCGGCAATCGGCGGCGGCCGCGCGCAGGGACTCCAGGTCCGTGACCTCGGGGACGAACGGTTCGGCGGTGTACGCGTCCTCGGACGCCGTGGCGGTACGGGTACGGGTGCTCACGGCGGCCGGGTACCCCGGCGACGTGGGCCAACCCCACCGCCCCCGTTGTGGGCAGTCGTTCCGCTGGGGCGGAACGGGTGGGCACAACCCACGACGGCGGGTGCGCCTTCTGGCGGGGTTGCCCGGGGGCAGTACAGCGAGCCCCCGCCAGAGGGGGTGCCGCTGTGCCCACCCGTGCCGCCCCTAGCGGCACGACTGCCCACAGCGGTGGGTGCGCCCCCGCCTCAGACCCGCATCGGCTGCGGCGACTCCCGCCGCGCCGGATCCGGACCCTCGTACTCGCGAATGATCTCGTACCGCGTGTTCCGCTCCACCGGCCGGAACCCCGCGTCACGGATCAGGTCCAGCAGATCCTCACGGGTGAGCTTGTTCGGCGTGCCGTAGTTGTCCGCGTCGTGCGTGATCTTGTACTCGACGACCGAGCCGTCCATGTCGTCCGCGCCGTGCTGGAGCGCGAGCTGCGCGGTCTGGACGCCGTGCATGACCCAGAAGACCTTGACGTGCGGGATGTTGTCGAAGAGGAGGCGTGAGACCGCGAAGGTCTTCAGGGCCTCGGCGCCGGTCGCCATCTGCGTCCGGGCCTGAAGGCGGTTGCGGACCTTGCCGTCCTTCATGTCGACGAAGTCGTGCTGGTAGCGCAGCGGGATGAAGACCTGGAAGCCGCCGGTCTCGTCCTGCAGCTCACGCAGGCGCAGAACGTGGTCGACCCGGTGGCGCGGCTCCTCGATGTGCCCGTACAGCATCGTGCACGGGGTCTTCAGACCCTTCTCGTGCGCGAGCCGGTGGATGCGCGACCAGTCCTCCCAGTGGGTGCGGTGGTCGACGATGTGCTGCCGGACCTCCCAGTCGAAGATCTCCGCGCCGCCGCCGGTCAGCGACTCCAGACCGGCCTCGATCAGCTCGTCGAGGATCTCCGACGCCGACAGCCCGGAGATCGTCTCGAAGTGGTGGATCTCGGTCGCCGTGAAGGCCTTCAGGGAGACGTTCGGCAGGGCCTTCTTCAGCTCGCTGAGCGAACGCGGGTAGTACCGCCACGGCAGATTGGGGTGCAGGCCGTTGACGATGTGCAGCTCGGTGAGGTTCTCGTTCTCCATCGCCTTGGCGAGGCGGACGGCCTCCTCGATGCGCATCGTGTACGCGTCCTTCTCGCCCGGCTTGCGCTGGAACGAGCAGTAGGCGCACGACGCGGTGCACACGTTCGTCATGTTGAGGTGGCGGTTGACGTTGAAGTGCACGACGTCGCCGTTCTTGCGGGTGCGCACCTCGTGGGCGAGACCGCCGAGCCAGGCCAGGTCGTCCGACTCGTAGAGAGCGATGCCGTCCTCGCGGGTCAGGCGCTCACCGGCCCGGACCTTCTCCTCCAGCTCGCGCTTCTGCCCCACGTCCATCCGGGCGCCTCCCATTGCCTGTGCTGATCGAGCACTCAACCGTACTCCCCCGCCTTCCGGGCGGCGGCACCCCCACCGCCGCACCGTGTCACGCCTCTTCGGGCAGCTCCCCGACCCGGTTCTCCCACTTCGTGGAGAGCACGATCGTGGTACGCGTACGCGAGACGCCCTTGGTGCCGCTGAGCCGGCGGATGGTCTTCTCCAGGCCGTCCACGTCGGTGGCCCGGACCTTGAGCATGAACGAGTCGTCGCCGGCGATGAACCAGCAGTCCTCGATCTCGGGCAGGTCCTTCAGCCGGCGTGCCACGTCCTCGTGGTCGGCGGCGTCGGAGAGCGAGATGCCGATGAGGGCGGTCACGCCGAGGCCGAGGGACGCGGAGTTGACCGTCGCCCGGTAGCCGGTGATGACACCCGCGGCTTCCAGGCGGTTGATGCGGTCGGTGACGCTGGGGCCGGAGAGCCCGACGAGCCGTCCCAGCTCGGCGTAGGAAGCCCTGCCGTTCTCCCGCAGGGCCTGGATGAGCTGCCTATCCACGGCGTCCATAGGTCAGATGCCTTTCATTATTCAGCAGTCCCGCAAGTTTATGTGCAAAATCCAAGGCGTGCAGGGCGGACACCCTGTGAACCTTTCTCTACATCTCCTTGAGATGTCGGTGCGTGTGCCGGTCGGGCAAAGGTGATCTTGCAGGAGCCGCCGGGGCCCCTCAAGACGCCGGACGGAAAACGACACCCCCCGCAAGCCAAGTCCCCGACCTGCTAGGACACTCCAGAAGGTCCCTCCCGCAAGGGCCCCTTGTCCCCCGGGTCCGGCGATTCCCCCGAGTGCCCCGTGTCCCGGCCGCCTCCCCCGAGCTCCCCCTCCCAGCGGCGGTACAGCCCGTGCGGTACCCCCGCCGCGTCCAGCGCCCGCCCGGCGACGAAGTCCACCAGGTCCTGGATGTGCGTCGCCCCGGCGTAGAAAGCCGGTGAGGCGGGCAGCACGGTCGCGCCCGCGTCGTCGAGCGTCACCAGATGCCTCAGCGTCTGGCCGTTCAGCGGTGTCTCCCGCACCGCGACGACCAGCCTGCGCCCCTCCTTGAGCGTCACGCTCGCCGCGCGCTGCAGCAGGTCCTTCGACAGACCGAGCGCGACCCCGGCCACGCACGCCGTGGACGCGGGCACGATGAGCATGCCCTTCGCCGGATACGACCCCGAGGACGGGCCGGCCGCGAGATCGCCGGCGGCCCAGTACCGCACATCGCCGAGACCGCTCTGAAAGGGATACGGCTTCCCGTCGGCCCCCCGCGACAGCCATTCCCGCAGGTCGTCCCGCCAGTGCCCGTCCCGGAACGCGATACCGGTCTCGTCGAGGAGCGTCAGCCGTGACGCCCTCGACACCACCAGGTCGACGCTCTCGCCCGCCGCGAGCAGCGCTCGAAGCACGGCAGCGGCGTACGGCGTACCGGATGCGCCGGACACTCCGACGATCCAGGGCCTGCGCTGCGCGCTCACCGCGCTCTCCCCCTGTTCTTGCGCTTCGCGACCATCCTGACGGGAACTCACGCACCGAGCCTATCCGGCGCCCGGAACGCCGGGACGACGGCGGGGGGTGGCCGGAACCATGAGGGCGGTGCCGTGCGTTGTGCAAGGCAGAGAAGGGGGACGCTCACAGGGGGACGCTCATGTCGTACGGATTCACCCAGCAGGCCCAGGCGCCGGAGCCATCCCGGCGCGTGCCGGAGCCTTCCGGGCGCGAGCGCGCCAAGGCCGCGGGAGTCCTGATGCTGGGCTGGGTGGCGCTGCTGTGGCTGCTGGAGATCGTCGACGTGGCGAGCGGCCACGCCCTGGACACCTTCGGCATCACCCCGCGGCATCTCGGCGAGCTGCGCGACATCGTGCCCGCCGCGTTCATGCACTTCGGCTTCGGCCACCTCGCCGCCAACAGCATCCCGCTGCTGGTGCTCGGCTTCCTCGCCGCCCTCTCGGGCATACGCCGCTTCGTCGGCGTCGCCGCCGTGATCATCGTGACCAGCGGTCTGGGCGTCTGGCTGACGGCACCGGCGCACTCGACGACCGCGGGCGCCTCGGGCGTCGTGTTCGGCCTCTTCGGCTATCTGCTGGTACGGGGCTTCGTGGACCGCCGCATCCGCGACATCCTCATAGGCCTGCTGGTCGCCGCGATCTACGGCTCGATCCTGTGGGGCGTCCTGCCCACGGCGACGGGTGTGAGCTGGCAGGCCCATTTCTTCGGGCTGCTCGGCGGTGTGCTCGCGGCGTTCGTGTTCCGGCGTCCGCGGGCGGTGGAGCAGACGGCACGGGCGGGCGCCGGCCGCCTCATACCGTAGGCGGCCGATGCCCGCCGGGCTCACACCGTGAGGCCGCGCACCAGCAGGTCCAGGAGCGCGCAGGCGAACAGGGCGATGCCGATGAACCCGTTGACGCTGAAGAACGCCCGGTTCAGCCGGGACAGGTCGTTCGGCCGCGCGATGGAGTGCTCGTAGAGGAAGGCACCCGCGACGATCAGCAGACCGAGCCAGAGGAACGCACCGCCGTCCGTGGCGAGGGCGTACCAGACGAACAGTGCCGTGGTGACCAGGTGGCAGGCGCGCGCGCCCCACATGGCGGCCGGGATGCCGAAGCGGGCCGGGACCGACTTCACGCCGATCTCGCGGTCCGTCTCGACGTCCTGGCAGGCGTAGATCAGGTCGAAGCCGCCGATCCAGATGCCCACCGCGAGGCCGAGGATCACCGCTTCCCAGGACCACTCGCCGGTGATCGCGATCCAGGCGCCGACCGGGCCCATGGCCTGGGCGAGTCCGAGGATCGCCTGCGGGAAGTTCGTGAACCGCTTGCCGTACGGATAGACCACCATCGGGATGACGGCGATCGGCGCGAGCGCCAGGCACAGCGGGTTCAGCAGGGCGGCCGCGCCGAGGAAGAACACGAGGGCGATCAGCGCGCCGGTCCAGGCGGACTTCACGGACACGGCGCCGGTGACGAGTTCGCGGTGCGCGGTGCGCGGGTTACGGGCGTCGATCTCGCGGTCGATGATCCGGTTGGCGGCCATCGCGAAGGTACGCAGGCCCACCATGGCGATGGTGACCAGGAGCAGCCGCCCCCAGTGAATGCCGCCGTCGAGCCGGAACATCGCGGTGAGCGAGGCGATGTAGGCGAAGGGGAGCGCGAAGACCGAGTGCTCGATCATGACGAGGCGCAGGAACGCCTTGGTTCTGCCCGGCTGCGGGATCGCGGCGGATGCGCTGCTCACAGGCTGTACCCCGGCTCACCCGCGGCGCCTCGGGGACGCCCCGCCTCCGCGCTGTCGTACTCTCGCGCTGCCTCGGACCTCACAGCCCATACTCCTTCCACCGGCGGTCGACCTTCGCGGCCGTCTCCGGGTCGGACAGCACCATGTCCGGCCAGCCGCCGTCTCGTGTGTAGCCCTCCTCGGGCCATTTCTTCGTCGCGTCGATGCCCGCCTTGCCGCCCCAGAACTGCTGGTACGAGGCGTGGTCGAGGTGGTCGACCGGGCCTTCCACGACGGTGAGGTCGCGGGCGTAGTCGGTGTTGCCGAGCGCGCGCCACGCCACCTCGTGCAGATCGTGGACGTCGCAGTCGGAGTCGACGACCACGATGAGCTTGGTCAGCGACATCATGTGCGCGCCCCAGATCGCGTGCATCACCTTCTGGGCGTGCTTGGGGTACTTCTTGTCGATCGCCACGATGGCGCAGTTGTGGAAGCCGCCGGCCTCCGGCAGGTGGTAGTCCACGATGTCCGGGACGATGATCTTCAGCAGGGGCAGGAAGAAGCGCTCCGTGGCGCGGCCCAGCGGGCCGTCCTCGGTCGGCGGCCGGCCGACCACGATCGACTGCAGAAGCGGCCGCTTCCGCATCGTGACGCAGTCGATCTTCAGCGCGGGGAACGGTTCCTGCGGTGTGTAGAAGCCGGTGTGGTCGCCGAAGGGTCCCTCGGGGAGCATTTCGCCGGGCTCCAGCCAGCCCTCCAGCACGACCTCGGCCTGCGCCGGGACCTGCAGCGGCACCGTCTTGCAGTCGACCATCTCGATCCGCTTGCCCTGCACGAAACCGGCGAACAGGTACTCGTCGATGTCGCCGGGCAGCGGCGCCGTGGCCGCGTAGGTCACGGCGGGCGGGCAGCCGAAGGCGATGGCGACCGGCAGGCGTTCGCCGCGCCGGGCCGCCACCTGGTAGTGGTTGCGGCTGTCCTTGTGGATCTGCCAGTGCATGCCGATGGTGCGCTTGTCGTGGCGCTGCAGGCGGTAGAGCCCGAGGTTCCTGATCCCGGACTCGGGGTCCTTGGTATGCGTCAGGCCCAGGTTGAAGAAGGAGCCGCCGTCCTTGGGCCAGGTGAAGAGGGCCGGAAGCTGGTTCAGGTCCACGTCGTCGCCGCGCAGGACGACCTCCTGGACCGGGGCGTTCTCGGACTTCACCTTCTTCGGCGGTAGGTGGGTCATGGCGCCGAGCTTCCCGAAGGCCTCGCGCACCCCCACGAACCCGTGGGGCAGCTCCGGCTTGAGCAGCCCGCCGATCTTGTCGGTGATGTCCTCGTACGACTTCAGGCCGAGGGCCTTGAGCAGCCGGCGGTCCGTGCCGAAGACGTTCATCGCGAGCGGCATCGCGGAGCCGCGCACGTTCTCGAAGAGGAGAGCGGGGCCGCCGGACTTCTGCACCCGGTCGACGATCTCCCCGACCTCCAGATACGGATCGACCTCGGCCTTGATGCGCTTGAGGTCGCCTTCGCGCTCCAGCGCCCGGAGCAGGGACCGAAGATCGTCGTAAGCCATGCCGTCCAGTATCGGACACCCGTTACCCTGACCCCGTCACCGGGGCCGTGCTCCCCGCTGCCGCACTCACGTCCGACGTCTGCTGGGGGATCGCACGACCATGCTCAGGTATCTGCCCTTCTTGCTGGTCCTGGCGCTGTGGATCTACGCCTTCATCGACTGCCTGAACACCCCCGAGGAAGAGGTGCGGGGTCTGCCCAAGGTGGTCTGGGTCATCATCATCCTGCTCTTCGGCGAGGTGCTGGTCGGACCCGTAGCCTGGCTCGTCGCGGGCAAGGCGCGCAAGGGTCCCGGCGGTGGCTCCACACCGTCCGAGTGGCACCGCAACCACCGCACGCAGTGGGTCGCGCCGGACGACAACCCCGATTTCCTCAAGTCCCTCAAGGAAGAGAACAAAAAGGACGAGGCGCTGCTGAAGGACTGGGAGGCCGACCTGCGCCGCCGCGAGGAGGAGCTCAAGCGGCGCGAGCAGCAGAACGGGGCCGAGGACGAGTCGTGACATGGAACTGCGGCTGCTCGTGACCTTCGAGAAGGCCGCAGCCGCAGCCGGCCGGCCGGGGCGGCCGTAGCACGCCGGCCGAGGCGGCCGTAGTACAAGGTGTACGCCCGCGCGCGCCGAGAAGCGGACAGAGCGCCTCTGGGCCGGGGCGCGAACGGCCCCGACACTTCGGTCATGACAACCGCGCCCACCAGTACGCCCGTCGAGCCGGCCCCCGAGTACGGCGACAAGGTCATCGCCGTCGAGACGGCCGGTTCCGAGCCGATTCCGCTCGCCGAACGGCACGGCAGCCCGCGCGGGCTGCTGTGGACGTGGGCCTCGCCGAACATCGAGTTCGCGACGGTGTACATCGGCGTCATCTCGGTGCTCTTCTTCGGTCTGAACTTCTGGCAGGCGTCGGCGGCGCTGCTGCTCGGCACGGCGCTCGGTGCGGTGACGCACGGGGTGCTGAGCCTGGACGGTCCCCGGTTCGGGGTGCCGCAGATGGCGATCGGCCGGTTCTCCTTCGGATACAAGGGCAACGCCGTGCCGTCCGTGGTCAACGCCCTTGTCGCGGGCGTCGGCTGGTTCGCTGTCAACAGCGTCAGCGCGGCCTTCGCGCTCAACACCCTCACCGGTCTGCGCCCGTTGCCGTCGCTGCTGATCGTGGTGGTCGCGGAGATCGTGATCGGCTTCATCGGCCACAACTTCGTGCACGCCTTCGAGCGTTACGCGCTGCCGGTGCTGGCGGTGGTCTTCCTGCTGGCCGGTGTCTGGACGTTCCGCGAGGCCGACCTGGGTGCGTCCGGCGCGGGCGGCGGGACAGGCGGATTCCTGCTCGCGTTCAGCACGGCGTGGGGGTACGCGGCGGGCTGGAACCCCGGCGCGACGGACTACTCGCGCTATCTGCCGCCGACCGCGACCCGCTGGAAAGTGGCGCTCTACCCGGCGTTCGGCCTGTTCGTCTCCATCTCCGTCGTCGCCCTGATCGGCGCGGCGTCGGCGACGATCGCGGCACCGCAGAGCGCGACGCCGACGGCCGCCTTCACCGGCCACCTGCCGTCGTGGCTCAGCAACCTGGTGCTGCTCGCGATCATCCTGGGCGCCGTCTCCGCGAACGCGCTCAACGTCTACTCGTCCGCGATGTCCGTCACCGCACTCGGGCTGCGGCTGCCCGCGTGGCTGGGCCGCAGCGCCATCGTGGTCCTCTGCGGTGTCGCGGGCACGGCGGCCGCCTGGGCGTCCCTCGCCGACGCGGGCCACGCCTACGAGGCGTTCCTGCTGGTCATCGCGTACTGGGTCGGCCCCTGGCTGGGCGTCGTCCTGGTGGAGCGCCGGCTGCAGTCCCGTACGGCGACGGACGAGGAGCTGTCGGCCCGCCTGACCGACCGCGCCTACACCAACTGGCCCGGGATCGTCTCGCTGTTCGCGGGCGTCATCGTGTCCGTCCCGCTCTTTTCGAACCAGGAGAAATACGTGGGGTGGGTGCCGGAGCAGTGGCCGTCCGTGGGTGACGTGACGTGTCTGGTGGGGTTCGCGGTGAGTGCGGGGTTGTACGCGGTGCTGCGACGGGCGGTCACGAAGACGCCCTCGTCCGGGCCGACCGCCTAGCTGCCGCCTGCCTGGCGAGGCGGGCCGAACAGCCCGCCCTCGCCGACTACACCCGTGTCCAGCTCTGTGACGAGTCCCCGGATCGGCAGGTCACGGTCACCACGTTGACGCCCGAGCCCAGGTCCAGGCAGCCGCCGTTGGAGACGCTGATGACGGAGTTCCCCGAACCCGTGCGCCAGTACACGTACCGCCCCATGCCGCTGCAGACGTTCGTGTAGACGTCATTGCCCAGGTCGTTCGCGTACAGGCACGATCCCATCTGCTTGTCGACGAGCTTGAAGCTGCCGTCCGACATGCTCTGGAGGGTCCATGCGGCGGACGCGTCCGTGCAGCTCCCCATGGACACGGTGCCGTAGAGCTGGGTCATGCACTTGCCGTTGGAGACGTTCTTGAAGCGGTAGGTGCCCGATGCCGGGGCCTTGGCCGCGCCCCCCGCAGTCGTACCGCTGGAGCCGCCCGAACTGCCCGAACCACCCGAGCCGCTGCTTCCGCATGATGCGGCCCACCGGCTCCGCTGGTCCGCCTGGCGGCGTCGCCATCAGGCCCGAGCCCAGGCCGGCCTACGGCGCTGTGCGGAGTGTGCGGTTGCGGGCCAGCGGTGCGAGGCTGGCCATGAGGCCGACGGCCGCGAGCGGGATCAGGTCGAGGTTGACCGTGATCAGGGCGAAGGACACGAACACGAGCGCCGGGCTCCACACGGGCAGCCGCCTGGGCCGTGCGGCTGCCAGCATGATCAGCAGGGTGAGCATGCCGAGCTGGAAGGCGAGCGGGCCTGCCAACTTGAGAAGGTCGGGCAGCGGGGTCGAGTCGGCCAAGCCGGAGAACAGATCGCCGAGGATAACCCAGACGAAGCAGCCTGCGCCGAATACTCCGGCGACCATGGCGGCACTGGCGGCGGTTCGCATCCGGACGGTGGCCGCGGGAACGAGGCGGCGCAACTCCACGACGAAGGCGCCGAGCAGGAGGAAGGCGGCGAGGAAGAACGTGTGGCCGAGGTTCCAGGCCACCCCCGGGCCGTGGTCGCCGTCCATGCCGTCGATCAGGCGAAGCACCCCGTAGCACAGCAGCAGGAAGGGGATGAGGACGGAGAGCAGCCGGGTTGTGCGTGCTATTGAGGTCATGCCCACACGGTCCCTGTCCGGTCCGGCTGTGGGCTATCGGGATGATCCCCTAGCGCACCCGGAGGGCTGCCTTAGGGGTTAGGCCGCTCAACGACGGGCGCTCTAGGGGGTGTAGCGCTTCCGCAGGGACCTTCCGGATCAGGGTGACATCCCCAATCCCGCAGCCGCGGGTCAGCGCTCCCACGGTAGAGCCGCACCCAACCGCGAATCAGACATGAAGATCACGATCTACGGCTGGAGTACTGGAACGCATTTCTAGAAAAGCGAGCACAAGCGCATCGACCGGCCGGATCTCGGGCGCTGAGCGCCGGTTAGAGTCGGTGCCATGACCGCTGCCCCTGACCTTCGGCCGGCTCGTGTGCTGCGGCCCGCGACCCGCGCTGACTTGCCCGCCGTACTCGCCCTGCTCGCCGACGAGGACACCGTGGTGGATCCGGCGACGGTCGTGGTGACGGAGGCGCACGAGCGCGCCTTCGCGGCGATCGACGCGGACCCTCGCAACGAAATGCTGGTCCTGGTCGAGGACGCCGGCGACCAGGGCGCGGGCGGCACGGTGGTGGGGTGCCTGCAGGCGACGTACATCCCCGGGCTCGGCAAGGGCGGCGCCGAGCGGGCCCTCGTCGAGGCGGTGCGGATCCGCGCGGACCGGCGCGGCAGCGGGCTCGGCCGGACCTTGATGGAGCACACGGCCGCACGGGCACGCGCGCGAGGCTGCGCCCTTGTCCAGCTGACCAGCAACAAGAGCCGCGAGGACGCGCACCGCTTCTACACCGCACTGGGCTTCGCCCGCAGCCACGAAGGGTTCAAGCTCGCGCTCTAGGGTCTGCAACCCTGCAGTTCAGGCCGAAATTCATCTGGAGCGGCGGGGTATGTGTCAGCGCTTCACCCGCCCTGACGTTCAGCAAGGTCCTCGCGCAGCACCAACTCCAGCAACCCCGGAAAACGCGCGTCGAACTCCCCCCTGCGCAGGCGGTTGACGCGCTTCGGGCCCTCGTCCCGTTGTTCCACCAGGCCGGCCGCGCGCAGGACGCCGAAGTGGTGGCTGAGGGCCGCCTTGCCGACGGGTACGTCGAAGCTGCCGCAGGTGCGCGTCCAGTCCGTGGAGCCCGCCAGTTCCCGTACCAGCTGGATGCGTACCGGGTCCGCGAGCGCGGTGAGCGCCGTCAGGAGCGAGACCTCGTCGGGGTGGGTGTGGACGGGGGCGGCTCGGTGGCTCGCGCGTTTCGCCATGGCCATGCCTGGCTCCTTCTCCCTCCGCCTCGGACTGCGGCGTGGTGCGGTTGTGGAGTGTTCGATGAAGACCATACACTCCTGAGTGTTCGCCTTCCGTTGAACACTCGCTGAGGGGTGTTGTGTCATGCGCGCTGTCCGGATCCAGGAGTACGGCGGTCCCGAGGTCCTGAAGGTGGTGGAGGCCGACGTTCCGGAGCCGGGGCCCGGGCAGGTGAGCATCGATGTCGCGTACGCCGGTGTGAACTTCGCCGATCTCAAGGCGCGCGGCGAGGGATACCGGGTGGCGTCACTCCCGTTCGTGCCCGGGCTGGAGGTGGCTGGGCGCATCCGCACGGTCGGCGTCGGCGTGACCGGGCTCGCTGTCGGCCAGGACGTGGCCGCACTGACGGACGGCGGCGCCTACGCGGAGGTGGCCGTCGCCGACGCCGCCACCGTCTTCGCCCTGCCGGACGGCGTGTACCTGCGTACGGGCGCCACCCTCCCCACCGTGCTGCCGACCGCGCACGCCCTACTGCACGAGGTGGGCCGGCTGCGGGCCGGCGAGACCGTGCTCGTGCAGGGCGCCGCGGGCGGAATCGGCACCGTGGCCGGGCAGTTGGCGAAGACGGCCGGTGCGGGGGCGGTGTACGGCGTGGTGTCGGGCGCCGCGAAGGCCGAGTACGCCCTCAAGTACGGGTACGACGAGGTGTTCGTCGGGGACAGTTGGGCGGACCAGGTGCGGGCCGCGACCGGCGGGCGCGGGGTCGATCTCGCGCTCGACCCGGTCGGCGGCGACACGTTCCGCCGGACCCTGGAGGCGCTCGCGGTCTTCGGGCGCCTGGTGTCCTTCGGCAACGCGAGCTCGGCGGAGCCCTGGCGGGTGGGTCAGCCGGAGCTCTACCCCGGCGGGCGCTCTGTCGCTGGGTTCTCGATCCTGACGCTGGCCCAGACGGCCCCGGACGTACTACGGGAGGTCGCCGAACGCGCCTTCGGCGCGGTGGTCGACGGGACCGTCACCATCCCCGTGACCGAGGAGTTCCCACTGTCCGAGGCCGCGGAGGCACACCGCCTGATGGGCTCCCGGACCAGCACGGGCAAGCTGCTGCTCCGGGTGGCGGACCAGGTCCGCTGAACCGGGGACCTCTCACGTACCGATGCGCGCCTGGCGTGCGGCCCGGTCCCCGAGCTTCCTCCCGGGCCGGGCCTTGGCCGTCCGCGTCCGTGCCGCCCGCAGCACCAGGAAGACCAGCAGCCCGATCGGCGAGAGCAGGATCGTCAGGACCAGCAGCGGACCCATGACCAGCGGATGGATCCCGAGCCTGCGGGACTCGAGGAACATCCACTGCCCGAGCAGCAGGTCCCAGGCGATCACCTGCGCCCAGATCGCCCCGGCGCCGTCGGCGAGCGCCGTCAGCTCCCGGAAGACGTCCAGGTCGGGCGCGCGTACCGCGTCCCACAGCTCGGGGAAGACCGGAACGGCCAGACCGAGGTAGACCAGCAGGATCGGTACGGCGGTCAGGGGCGACGCTGCGATCCGGGCCGTCCACGCCCAACCCGGCGCCAGAATCATCAACAGCCAGACGGGCGCGGCCAGACAGAAGGACGCCTCGAAGAGGAAGACAGTCATGCCGCGCCCTCCTGTTCAGGGTGGCTGCCCGGAACCGCCGTCTTCCGTACGGGAGTCGGGCGCAGTGCGACGAGCGCGCCCGCCACCGCTCCCACCGCGATCAGCGCCACCGCCCCCAGTGTCAGGCCGTCCGGGTGGATCAGCGGCTGGCCGCGCAGCGCCTGCCAGGTCACGAGGGCGAAGAAGGCGGCGTAGGCGCCGGAGGCCACGAGCACCAGGCGGAGCCGTACGCGCGCGTCACGCAGTGCAGGGAAGCGCGGCGCCAGGGCGACCAGCCCGAGCAGCAGGAACGGCAGCAGCTGAAGGGCGTGCATACCGACGAAGTGCGGGATGCGCAGGTCGCCGCCGGTGGTCGACCATCCCGTGAGCGGCATGGACGGTCCGCCGTCCGGCACGCCCACGCTGTGCCCGCCGACCACCTTGGAGACGCCGCCCTCCTGGCCGGGCTTCGGCTGCGTCATAAGGAATCCGACCGCGGCGCCGGCCAGCGCGAGCACCGAACCGCACCTGATCGCCCAACTCGAGGCCGGATCGAGTGACTTGGCGCGGAACATCAGGACGGCGATGACGAGAGTGGCGGTCCATAACACGACGACCGTCACGCCCATGGTGGCGAAGACCGCCGCGTCGAAGGGTGTCGCGAAGTTGAAGTGGCTCCGCTTGCCGCGGATCACCTGGAGCACGATGAGCACCATCTCGATCGCGCTCGCGACCGTCACGACCGTGCCCGCCCACCAGCCGACCCGCCGGGCGCGCGGGAGCAGCGACAGGATCCAGGCGAGCGAGAGGCAGTACGCGATGAACGACAGCGAGAACTTGAGCGGCTTGAACCAGATCGGCGAGCCGACGAGAACGCGGTCGTCCACGACGAGCCCGACGGCGGAGACCGCCGCAAGGACGGCCATCGCGCCCGCGAAGGCGACCAGTGGTCGATGCCAGCCGGTGAGGGATGAGGAAGATGAGGACGCAGAAGACATGATGCACCCCGAGAGAAATAGATAGTGACGCTTTCCGCTATCCGATAGTGGAACTATCTATCATGGGGTGTGGAGTTGGCAACGCCGTTTCGGCGGCAGGAAGGTGACCGCACCGTGCGCATCGGGGAGTTGAGCCGCCGGACCGGAGTGTCCGTAGCGACGATCAAGTACTACGTACGCGAAGGGCTGCTCCCCGCCGGGCAGTTGTCCAGCCCGAACCAGGCCGCCTACGACGAGACACACGAGCGCCGGCTGCTGCTGATCCGCGCCCTGCTCGACGTCGGCGGGCTCTCCATCGCGGGCGCACGGGGAGTGCTCTCGGCGATCGACGACCCCGGTCAGTCGGTGCACGACGTGCTGGGCGAGGCGGTGCATCTGCTCGGCCCGGTGGCCCCGCGCCACGAGGCGGAGGCCGACCCGGTGCTGGACGCGGCCCTGGCGGAGGTGGCCGGACTGCTCAAGCGGCGCGGCTGGCAGGCGGACGTGGGCGACGTCCAGTCGCAGGCCGTGGCAGCGGCGCTCGCGGCGCTGGACCGCGCGGGTATGGCCGGTTTCGCGGCGGCCGTCCTGGACGACTACGCCGACGCGGCCGAGACGGCGGCGCGCGCGGACCTCGCGTACGTGAGCCGGCATGTGGCGCGCGAGGACATGGTGGGGAGTTCAGTGGTCGGGACGGTACTGGGAGAGGCGCTGCTGGGCGCGCTGCGGCGCCTGGCGCACGTGGACGCCTCGGCTCACGCGTTCGAGGGGGACGAGCGGGCATAGCTCCAAGGGGGTGCGCGCCGCACCCCCGACCTCCTCCGTACAGCCGACTACGCCCGGACGGCATCGGCCGGGCGCTCACCGGCCGTCTCGGGTGTGGCATGAGTGATGCGGATCTTCGACTGCGGGTGCCACGTCTCCTCCCAGTCGTCCATGAGGCGGGCGGCCAGGCCGTGCTTCTCGGCGAGCCGGACCAGCGTCTCCGTGCGGTAGTAGAAGTCCTCGCGCAGCACCTGGTGCTCGGCTCCCTCCGTACGGTCGAAGGTGAAGTCGAAGAAGCCGCCGGGGGCGAGGATCCGTCCGACGTGCGACAGGCATTCGTCGATGACGTGCAGCGGCGAGTGCGAGAACACGCTGTGCGCGTGCACCTTCGTGAAGTGCGCGTCCGGCAGGAAGTCCAGCTTCAGGTTGTCGACGGGTGTGAGGTGCGGCAGTTTGTCCTGGAGGCGGTAGCGGACCAGCGTCTTCTTGGCCTCGATGAGGATGTCGGGCGAGATGTCGATGCCGTAGTAGTGACCGGGGTCCAGGTGCTGGATGAACCGCCAGCCGGCGCGCAGGTTGCCGCAGCCGATCTCCAGCATCCGGTCCTCGGGCTTCAGTCCGTGCTGCAGCAGGTAGTCGAACTGCAGCTGCCCGATGGCCAGCCAGCGTTCGCGCGACGGCCGGCCGCCGACTGCCGCCTCGGGACTCCGAGCGGTGTCGGACGCCATCACGGCCCGGTAGTACGCGATGTGGCTCCCGCGGTGGCGCAGCCGCAGCCAGCCGTCCCGGCCGGCCCGCCGCAGATAGGGCAGCACACGCTCCGGATGCTGCAACGCGTAACGCGCCTTGTGTCCGAGCTGTGTGCGGTTCGTCCGCAGACGCACAGCGGATCGCTTCTGCATTGACGGCCTCCGTGGCATCCGTGGGTTGCCCCTGCGCGGATGCTAGCGACGCACGCCGCACCGTCCCATTTCCGCGTCACCCGTTCGGCCGCGGAGGTGTCGCGCGGCATCACTCGGTACCGCCTCGGCCTGCCGGTTCGTGCCGTGTCGGCCTGCCGGTCCGTGGCGTGGAGGCCGTGCGCTCAACCGTTCGGGAGAGTCGTTCGGCAGAGTGGCGCGTCGCCGTGGTGGACGGGGGCGACCACACGCAGCGTGGAGCCGTGGAACGAATCACGCCACCGTCCGCAGGCGGCCGCCCTCAGCGGCCGCCGGAACCCCCCTCACCACCCGATGCGCACACGTCGCCGCCAGCAGTTCCCCCAGCAGGTCAGGGTCGTCGACCTCCAGGCCCAGCAGGGACTCGATGCGCTCGAGCCGCTGGTAGAGGGACTGGCGGCCGATGTGCAGAAGCGCGGCCGTGCGGGTCGGGGAGCAGCCGTGGCGGAGGTGGACCTCCAGGGTGCGGACCAGGTCGCTGGGGTGCGCGGCCTCCCATTCGAGGAGCGGGCCGAGGGTGTGCTGGACGAGGCGGGCGAGGCGGTCGCGGTTGGTGTCGACGCCGCCGCGGGTGAGTTCCCGTTCGAGGGCGAGCGCGCGGGACGACGTCACCAACGGGCCCTGCCCGTCGTCGGGTTCGGCCGCCGGCACGGTGAGGGCCAGCTCCAGCGCCGTACGGGCGGCCCGGAGCGTCTCGCTCCAGCGCAGCCACCCGGCGCCCGCCGCCACCGCGTGCCCGACCGCGACGGTCAGCCCCGGCTCGGCCGCCGCACGGAACGCGTCCTGCACCGCGCGTACCGGATCCCGTCCGCTCCCCGGGCGCGCCTCCGCGCCCGACATACCCACCGCCCCGGGAAGCGCGAGCAGCGCCAGTACGTCGCCGGGGAACGCGGCCCGCAGCGCCCCGGCCCCGCCGAGGGCACGGGCCGCCCGGTCGACGGCGGTCAGGGCCGCGTGCCCCGGACCGTGCACGGAGACGCCGACCAGCCGGGCGCCGGGCGCGGGATGGAAGTCCGCGAGGGCCGCCCGAGCCTCGACCTCCGGCTGGTTGAGCGCCTGCCCGTCCGCGAGGTCGGCCAGCAGCGCGGCCGTGTGGTCGGCGCCCCAGGGGCGTACGGAACGGCCCGAGAGTCCCCGCGTGACGATGGCGCGGTTCGCGGCCTCGGTGATCCGTACGAACGGGACGACCCGCCGCAGCGCGAGCAGCGGCAGCCCCACCGACCGGGCCTCGTCGGCGACCTCGTCCGGCATCCGCGGCAGCGACCGGCCGACCTCCACAGCGAGGCCCGCGGCGCCGCGGGCGGCGAGCTCGCGGACGTACCGCCGCCGGGTCGCCTCGTCCGCGTCGGTCAGGCCGAAGCCGTTGGTGAGCAGCAGTTCGCCGCCGTCGAGGAAGTTCGCGCCCTCGTAGACCTCGCTGGAGTGCACCCAGCGCACCGGCCGGTCGAGCGCGCCGTCGCCCGCGATCAGCTGGGGGTCGGTGTCGCGGACGGCGTCGAGGGCGAGGATCTCGCGGAGGGTGAGTGCGGGCACGGGAACCTCCTGGGGCGGGCTCGCTGACAGTTCGTCCGGCTGCGGGCTGCCCGGAGAGTACTTTCCGCACGTTGCCCTGGTGTTTCCGCCACAGGAGAGTGGAGTACATGGAGCTACGCAGCAAGCCCACGGACGGTCCCGAGCAGGCGCGAGAGTGGCTCGCCACAGCCGTCGCCGAGGCGCGGGCCGGGCTCGCGGAGGGCGGCATCCCCATCGGCGCGGCGCTGTACGGGCCCGACGGGCGGCTGCTCGGCCGCGGCCACAACCGCCGCGTCCAGGACGACGACCCGTCGATGCACGCGGAGACGGCGGCGTTCCGCAACGCCGGCCGGCAGCGGACGTACCGCGGTACGACGATGGTGACGACCCTGTCCCCCTGCTGGTACTGCAGCGGTCTTGTGCGCCAGTTCGGGATCTCTCGGGTCGTGATCGGCGAGTCCGAGACCTTCCAGGGCGGGCACGACTGGCTGGCCGGGCACGGCGTGGAGATCGTGCAGCTCGACGACCCCGAGTGCATCGCCATGATGCGCGACTTCATCAAGAACAACCCCGCTCTGTGGAACGAGGACATCGGCGATGACTGAGCAGTCGGCTGAACCGCAGCCCCAACCCCAGCCCCGTATCCCCACCGTCGATCTGCGGCCCTGGCTCACCGGCGGCCCCGAGGCGCGTGCGGAGATCGCCCGTACCGTGGACGGGGCCCTGCAGACCGCCGGGTTCCTGCTGGTGACCGGGCACGGCGTGGACCCGTCGCTGCGGGCGCGGATCCGGGCGGCCGCCCGGGAGTTCTTCACGCTGCCGGCGTCCGTCAAGGAGCCGTACTCGGCGAAGGTCGGCGGCCGCGGCTGGCTCGGCCCCGGCGCGGAGGCCAACGGCTACTCGGAGGGTACGGAGACCCCGCCGGACCTGAAGGAGTCGCTGACCTTCGCGACGCACGAGCCCTTCGCGGACCCCGAGGTCAACGCGGAGTGGTACGCACCCAACGTGTGGCCGTCGGAGGTGCCGGAACTCCAGAAGCTGTGCGAGGAGTACCTGGCGCGGATGGGCGAGCTGGAGAACCGGCTCCTCGCCCTGCTCGGCGAGGCCCTCGGCCTCGAACCCGACTTCTTCACGCGGCACATGTCGCACCCCACCTACGGCTTCAACATCAACTGGTACCCGGGCACCGAGGTCGTCGGCGAGCCGGAGCCCGGCCAGTTCCGCATCGGCCCGCACACCGACTTCGGCACCGTCACCATCCTCGACCGGCAGGCAGGCAAGGGCGGACTGCAGGTCTACACGGACGACGGCGGCTGGGAGGACGCGCCGTACGACCCGGACGCCTTCACCATCAACATCGGCGACCTGATGGCCCGTTGGACCGGCGACCGCTGGCGCTCGGGCCGCCACCGCGTCCTGCCCCCGCCCGCGGACGCGCCCGCCGAGGAGCTGATGTCCCTCGTGTACTTCGGCGAGTGCACGCCGGGCACGCTGGTCGAGTCCGTCCCCGCCCCGGTCGGACGGGTCGCGTACGAGCCTGTGGACTCGCACACGTATCTGCGCGCGCAGCTGGACTCGATCACGGTCGGCTGACCGCCGCCCCCGTGCGGCTACCTCCCGGCGTACGCCGCCCGCAGCTCCCGCCACCGGTCCGGCGTCCAGGCCGACCAGTACACGGGCCGGCCGTCGAGCGCGTCGAGGAGGTACTCGAAGTGGTTGTGCCAGGCGGCCAGGCAGTCCAGGCGCAGGTCGTCGTCGCCCCGGAGCTCGTTGGTGAAGCGGAGGACCGTGCCGCCCGGGTGCGACGCCTCCAGATGGAAGCGGATACGGCCGTGGAACGACGCCATCGTGTACTCGGCGACGCGTTCCACGTCCCAGGCGGTGATCCGGCCGCTGGCGACGGTCGCCTCGCCCTCGCCCGTGGTGAGCCGGCGCAGCGCGATCGCGCCACCGAGCCGGGGTTCGAGCACGTCGGCGGCGGCGAGCCAGCCGCGCAGCCCCTCCGCCGTGGCCAGCGCCTGCCAGACCTCCTCCACAGGGTGGGGAAGGTGCAGCAGGAAATGGAGCGTATGGGTGCCGCCCACGGTCCGGCTGGTGCCGTGCTCGATCGACTCGCTCATGGCACCAGCCTGGCCCGCTTCCCGGCTCCACGCACCCCCTGGGCCCTGTCGTGCCTTGTCGCTCGGGAGAGCCGGGACCGCACCGTGCCGACGGGGATGCCGAGCACCCGTGCCGCCGTCGCGTAGTCGAGTTCGCCCCAGACACACACGATGCCGAGCAGCCACGGCCGCAACGAGCCGCCGTCCGCGTCCACCCGGTCGCGCAGCCGCCAGGCCTCCACGTCCCCCACCTGTCCGTACGACAAAGGCCGGTTCCCATGACTCATGTCACATGGAACCGGCCCGGTCGTACGAGGCTGTCAGACGCCCGCGTACGAGTGCTTGCCGCTGACGAAGATGTTCACGCCGTAGTAGTTGAACAGCCAGCAGCCGAAGGCGATCAGCGCCAGGTAGGCGGCCTTGCGGCCCTTCCAGCCGGCGGTGGCGCGGGCGTGCAGGTAGCAGGCGTACGCGACCCAGGTGATGAACGACCAGGTCTCCTTGGGGTCCCAGCCCCAGTAGCGGCCCCAGGCGTCGCCGGCCCAGATGGCGCCCGCGATGATCGTGAACGTCCACAGCGGGAAGACGGCGGCGTTGACGCGGTAGGCGAACTTGTCGAGCGTCGCGGCGGCCGGGAGGCGCTCCAGGACGGAGGTCGCGAACCGGCCGGGCTGCCCGCCGTTCGCCAGCTTGTTCTCGTACGAGTCGCGGAACAGGTACAGCAGCGTGCCGACCGCACCCACGTAGAAGACCGCGCCGCAGAAGATCGCGGTGGAGACGTGGATCCACAGCCAGTACGAGTGCAGGGCGGGCACCAGCTGGTCGCTGGCGGTGTACAGGACCGTGACGGCGAGGCCGAGGTCGAGCAGGACCGTGGTGACCAGGGGCAGGCCCATCCAGCGGACGTTCTTCTTCAGGGCGAGCAGCGTGAGGTACACGCCGACGGCGACCGTGGAGAAGGTGATGTTGAACTCGTACATGTTGCCCCACGGCGCGCGCTGCACCGACAGGGCGCGGGTGACCACACCGCCCGCCTCGATCAGGAAGGCGAGCACCGTCAGGGAGACGGCGATGCGGCCGTAGAGGTCGCCCTGCTCGTCACCGCCGTGCGCGCCGGGACCGTCCGGCACGTCGCGGGTGCCGGACGCGGAGCGGGTGACGACCTTGGGGCGCTCCAGGACGGCGGTGCCGCCCTTGGACGTGACCGTCACGGCGGGTGCCTGCTCGGCGGCTGCGCCCTTGTCGGTCAGCGCGGCGGCCGTGCGGCTGACCTTGCTGCGGCTGCCGAAGAGCCACTCGGCGATGTTCGCGAAGAAGGCCAGGGTGTAGACGGCCATCGCGGAGTAGATCAGCACATTGCTGGTGTGTGCCAGATTCTCGTTGGTTGCGGCGGCGAGATTCATTTCTCAGCCCCTTCGGCAGGTACGGCACGGGGGTCGGGGGTGTGGTCGGGGTCGGGGTCGGGGTCGCTTTCGGCGGGTGGCGGCGACTTCTCGTACAGGACCCCGGCGAGGTCGCCGAGCTCCTCGGGGAGCTTCGCGGACTCGCTGCGGCCGAGGCCCGCCATCTCCACGACGGTCACGCCGTCGTCACCGGTGGTGGCGCGGACCCACACCCGGCGGCGCTGGATGAACAGCGAACCGGCGAGACCCGCGATGGCGGCGATGGCTCCGCCGAGCGCCCAGCCGTCGCCGGGCTGGTGCGAGATCTGGAAGCTGGCCCACTGCTTGACGTCCTTCTCGAAGGTGATCGAGCCGGCGCCGTTCGGCAGCGTCATGGTCTCGCCGGGCAGCAGCCGCTTCTTCAGCAGGTTGCCGTCGGAGTCCTTGAACTCCTTCATCTTGGACGTGTCCAGCTGGTACACGTTCTGCGGGATGCCGGAGTCGACGCCGAGGCTGCCGTGGTACGCGGACAGCGCCAGCACCGGGAAGTCCAGCCCCGGGAACTGCGAGAACATCTGGCCCTTGCCGGCGCCCGCGAAGGTCGGCACGAAGAAGGCGTTGAAGCCGAGCTGCTCCTTCGTGCCGTTCTTGTCGGTGTAGCCGTCGAGGACCTTGATGGCTCCGGTCGAGGTGATGTTGGAGTCGATCGGCAGCAGCGGCACGGCCTGCTGGAAGACGACCTTGCCGCGGCCGTCGCGGACGGTGACGACGGGCGCGTAGCCGTGGCCGATGAGGTAGACCTTCGAACCCTCGATCTCGAGAGGCTTGTTCACCTCGATCGAGCTCTTCGTCTCCTTGCCCTCGGCGCCCTGGCTGTACGTGATGTTCGCGCGGAAGATGCGGGCGGTGCCCTTGTTCGGCCCGGTGCGCTCGTACGTCGCGACGAACTTGTCGAGCTGGAAGCTGAACGGCGCGAGGTCGTCCGTGTTGAACAGGCTGCCGGACTTGAAGTCGTCGTACTGGGTGAGCGTGTTGGAGAAGCCGTCGCCCTCGAGGATCAGCTTGCCGCCCTCGGACTTGAACAGCTGGCCGCTGGCGAAGGCGATCAGCATCACGATCAGCGCGATGTGGAACATCAGGTTGCCGGCCTCGCGCAGATAGCCCTTCTCGGCGGCGACCGCGTCACCTGTGGTGTGGGCGCGGAAGCGGCGCTGCCCCAGCAGGGCGAGCGCGGCCTCGCGGACCTGCTCGGGTTCGGCCTCCGTGCGCCAGGTCGTGTAGGCGGGCAGCCGGGTCAGGCGCCGGGGAGCGCCCGGCGGGCGGCTGCGCAGCTGGCCGACGAACTGCCAGGTGCGCGGGATGATGCAGCCGATGAGCGAGACGAACAGCAGGATGTAGATCGCGGAGAACCACACCGAGCTGTAGACGTGGAAGAGCCCGAGCTTGTCGTAGATCGGCGCGAGCGTGGTGTGCGCGGTCTTGAAGTCCTGGACCTTGAGCTCGTCGACGCTGGTCTGCGGGATCAGCGAGCCAGGGATCGCGCCGAGCGACAGCAGGAAGAGCAGGATCAGCGCGACCCGCATGGAGGTCAGTTGCCGCCAGAACCAGCGGGCCCAGCCGACGACCTCGCGGCCGGTCCAGGCGAGCCATCCGGCGGCACCGGGGGCCCGTGCACCGCCGAACGAGCCGGGCATGGCGGTCTCGACGGGCGCGGTGGACAACTGCGATCCGGCTTCGCCGAGATCGCTGTCGCTCTGCGCCGCGCCATCGCTCTGCGCCACGCCGTCGGCGCGCTCGTCGGCGATGTCCGTTTCGTCCTGGGACGTCGCCTCAGGGGCTGTTTCGTCGGGGGCCGTTTCGTCGTGGGTCTGCACGTCAGCGCTCTGTTTCTGGCCGGTCTTGCTCATGGATCAGATTCCCACCGTGAAGCCGTCGGACCAGACCTGCATCTCCTGCACGAGGCTGTCCCACACGCCCGTCAGCAGGAGCAGGCCGGTCGCCATCATCATGCCGCCGCCGATCCGCATCACCCACGCGTAGTGCCGCTTGACCCAGCCGAAGGCCCCGAGCGCCTTGCGGAAGGCGACGGCGGCGAGCACGAAGGGCACGCCGAGACCGAGGCAGTAAGCGACCGTCAGGACGGCCCCGCGGCCCGCGTTCGCCTGGTCGAGTGCGAGGGCGTTCACGGAGGCGAGGGTCGGGCCGATGCAGGGTGTCCAGCCGATCCCGAAGAGCGCGCCGAGGAAGGGCGCGCCCACCAGCCCGGTGCTCGGCCGCGTATGGAAGCGGAACTCGCGCTGGGTGAGCCAGGGCATCAGCCCCACGAAGAAGATCCCCATGAGGATCATGAGCACACCCAGCACCTTGGACAGGACGTCCTTGTGCTCCTGGAGCGTCGAGCCGAAGAACCCGAAGAGGGCACCGCTGGAGACGAACACCGCGGTGAACCCGAGGACGAACAGGCTCGCCCCCGCGACCATCCGGCCCCGCCGGGCGTCCGCCAGATCCGTACCGCTCACCCCGGTGACGTACGACAGATAGCCGGGCACCAGCGGCAGCACGCACGGGGAGAAGAACGAGACGAGCCCGCCGAGGACGGCGACCGGCAGCGCCACCAGCAAAGCGCCGTTGAGGACCGTCTGGTTCGGTTCGGCGACAGCCGCGAGAGCCGTGCCGGCCGCGAGAGTCGTGACTCCCATCACTTCTCCGCGATCAGCGGCTTGAGCATGCTGCGGAGCTTCTCCTCGCTGAGCGGCGACAGCGAGCGGGCCGCGATCTTCCCCTCGCGGTCGATGACCACCGTGGAGGGAATGGCCTGCGGGTTGAGCGCGCCCTTGGGGAAGCGCAGCATCAGCTTGCCGGTCGGGTCGTACAGGCTCGGGTACGTGACGCCGTAGTTCTTCTCGAACTCCTTCGCCGGACCCGTGCTGGTGTCACGCGTGTTGATGCCGATGAACTGCACACCCTGCGCCGCGGTGTCCTTGGCCACCTTGACGAAGCCGGGCGCCTCGGCGCGGCACGGCGGGCACCAGGAACCCCAGACGTTCAGGACGACGATCTTGCCCTTGTAGTCGGCGACGTCGAGTTCGGCGCCTTCGAGGGTCTTGCCGTCGAGCTTGGGCGCGGCGGTGCGCTCACCCTTCTTCACGGTGGCGATGCCGTCCGTGCCGGTGACGAAGTTGGTGTTGCCGGAGCCGCCCTGGGTGCCGCCCGACCCGCACGCAGACAGGGTCAGCGCGGCGACCGCCGCCACGGCGGTCAGCAGGACGGCGCGGCTGCGGTTACGGGTGCGATTCGAGCGTTGTGGGGCTCGGCTGGCGGCACTCATGTGAAAAGTTTCGCATGCCCGATTCGGGGATCTTCCGCACCCCCCTCGAGGGCGAAGAACCGCATTTCAGGCGCCTACCCTGCACTCCTGCGTCAGACGGCACGCGGGGCAGGGCTCTTGGCGCCCCTGGTGTCAGGCGGCACCTGGAGCAGAGGGCTTGGCGCCCCTGGTGTCAGGCGCACCCGGAGCAGAGGGCTTGGCGCCCCTGGCGCCGGGCGCACCCGGGCCAGGGCTCTCGGCGCCCTTGCCCAGGGTCTTCCAGCCGCCGGCAGGCACTTGCCCCACGTCCAGGCTCTGCAGCTCGGCGAGGATCGCCGGATCCTGGGCGTCGAGCCAGTCCACGAACTGCCGGAATGAGACGCAACGCACATCCTTCTGGCCCGCGATGTGCTTGAGCGCCTCCTCGACGGCGTCCATATAGATGCCGCCGTTCCACTCCTCGAAGTGGTTGCCGATGAAGAACGGTGCACGATTTGTCTCGTATGCCCGCTGAAAGCCCGCGAGATAGGACCGAGTCGCCTGGGTGCGCCAGCCCGGGTAGTTGTAGGCGGGCGCCCTGGTCGAGTTCCGGGACTGGTTGGCGAGCATGTTGTAGTCCATCGACAGGACCTCGAAGCTGTGCCCCGGGAACGGCACGCCCTGCAGGGGCAGATCCCAGACCCCCTGCCTCTTGCGCGGCCACTGCTGGAGGCCGCCGGGCGAGGAGGCGTCGTAGCGCCAGCCGAGCTCGCGGGCGGTGGGCAGCAGGTTGTCCTGGCCGAGCAGGCACGGCGTGCGGCCGCCGATCAGCTCCTTGTCGTAGTCGAAGGGCAGCGGGGGCAGCTCGCTCCAGCCCGTGTTCGTACGCCACTCCTTGACGAAGGCCTTGGCCTGGCGGATCTCGCTGTGCCACTGCTCGGGCGTCCAGTTGGCCACACTGCCGGTTCCGTCGCAGAAGTGCCCGTTGAAGTGGGTGCCGATCTCGTGGCCGGCGAGCCAGGCCCGGCGGACGTTCTTCAGCGTCGCCCTGACGTGCTCGTCGGTGAGATAGCCGATGGCGGAGGCGCCGACCGGATTGTTCGGCGGTTCGTAGCGGCGCTTCTTCGACCCGGGCAGGAGATACAGCCCGGACAGGAAGAACGTCATGTGTACGCCGTGGTCCTCGGCGGCCTTCAGAAAGCGCGGGAAGAGGCCGTTGCCGACCTCGCCCGCACCGTCCCAGGAGAAGATGACGAACTGCGGCGGCTTCTGGCCGGGTTCGAGCGGCACCGGCTCGGCGGGCTGGTTCGGCTGCTTTCCGGTGTACGCGGTGGAGCCGTCGCCGATGAGACGTACCGGGTTCTTCGGGGGCCCCGGCCTGCCGTCACCTTGCCGGCCGTCGGGCGCCCCCGAGGCGCCGGTGCCACCTCCGTGGCCGTCCCCTGCGCCGCCGTGGGCGCCTTCGGGCCCGCAGGCCGCCAGCCCGAGGGAGGCAGCGGCGCCGATTCCCAGTCCGATCAGTCCCCTTCGGGTGATATGGCGCATTCCAACCCCGTTCGTCGCACTGGATGCCCATAAAAGATGGACATCCCGTTAGAGGCGGCAACGAACACGGCGGTTCCGGTCAATCACCTGCTTTCTGGGGCTTTTTACGGCCGGGTGGCTCAAGATTGCCGTGCGGAGATGCCGGTATGGGCGTACAGCAGCGACTACCCCACCGCCGTACGACCATGCCGGACCCCTGGACCGCGCCCCCTGAGGGGCGCGGGGAACTGCGCGACCAGCCCCCACCGGCCCGCGGTTTCATCACCGCGCACCCAGCGGAGCGCTACGCGCCGAAGGCCTTGCCCTTGCCCTTCGCCGGCTTGGCACCGGCGAGCAGATGGGCCGGAACGAGGTCGCGGGCCGGCTCCGTGTAGCCGACGGAGACGATCTTGTCGTCCTTGAACGTGAAGCTTGTCAGCGACGCGAGCGTGCACTGCCGCTTGCGCGGGTCGTGCCACAGCCGCCGCCGCTCCACGAAGCTGCGCACGATCCAGATCGGCAACTGGTGGCTGACGCACACCGCTTCATGGCCGCGGGCCGCGTCCCGCGCCGCCTCCAGCGCGCTCATCATCCGTACGACCTGCTCGATGTACGGCTCGCCCCAGGACGGCTTGAACGGGTTGACCAGGTGCTTCCAGTTCTCCGGCTTGCGCAGCGCGCCGTCGCCGACGCCGAAGGTCTTGCCCTGGAAGACGTTGTCCGCCTCGATCAGCCGGCCGTCCGTGGCCAGGTCCAGGCCGTGTGCCTTGGCGATCGGCGTCGCCGTCTCCTGCGCGCGCTCGAGCGGCGACGCGACGACGTACGTGATGTCGCGCGTCGACAGATGCTCGGCAACCCGCTCTGCCATCTGCCGCCCCAGTTCGGAGAGGTGGTACCCGGGCATCCGCCCGTAGAGCAGTCCGTCGGGGTTGTGCACCTCGCCGTGGCGCATCAGGTGCACGACGGTGATGTCGTCGCGCCCCGCGGGAGACTTCGGGGTCTCGGCGGGCTCTGAGGTCTCAGCGGTCTCAGCGGTCTTGCGGTCGTCAGGCAGGGCGCTCATGCGGTGGCCTCCGCGGCGGCACGGGCGGCGGCGGGCAGGGCGGCGGCGATGCGCTCGATCGCCCGCTCGTCGTGGGCGGTCGACACGAACCAGGCCTCGAAGGCCGACGGCGGCAGATAGACGCCCTGCGCCAGCATCGAGTGGAAGAAGGCGTTGAAGCGGAACGCCTCCTGCCGCTTCGCGTCGTCGTAGTTGCGTACGTCTTCATCGGTGAAGAAGACGGAGAACATGCTGGAGGCGTTCTGCACCCGGTGGGAAACGCCTTCCTTGCCGAGCGCCTCGCTCACCAGACCGCGGAGCTCACGCGACACCGCGTCGAGCTTGTCGTACGCGGCGTCGTCGAGAAGCCGCAGCTGGGCGAGGCCCGCGGCGGTCGCGACCGGGTTCCCGGAGAGCGTGCCCGCCTGGTAGACGGGGCCGGCCGGGGCGAGATGCGCCATCACGTCCGCGCGGCCGCCGAACGCCGCCGCGGGGAAGCCGCCGCCCATGACCTTGCCGAACGTCATGAGGTCGGGCCGCACACCGTCGACGCCGTACCAGCCGGCCTTCGACGTGCGGAAGCCGGTCATGACCTCGTCGGAGATGTAAAGGGCGCCGTTCGCGGCGCAGGCTTCCTTCAGCCCCGCGTTGAAGCCGGGCAGCGGCGGCACGACGCCCATGTTGCCGGGCGACGCCTCGGTGATCACACAGGCGATCTCGCCGGGGTGCGCGGCGAAGGCAGCGTGCACCGCGTCCAGATCGTTGTACGGCAGGACGATCGTGTCGCCGGCCTGCGCGCCGGTGACGCCGGGGGTGTCGGGCAGCGCGAAGGTCGCGACCCCGGATCCGGCGGCGGCCAGCAGGGCGTCGACGTGACCGTGGTAACACCCGGCGAACTTGATCACCTTGGCGCGGCCGGTGAAACCGCGCGCGAGACGGATCGCGGACATCGTGGCCTCGGTGCCGGAGGAGACGAGCCGCACCTGCTCGACGGGCTCGATCCGCGCGACGATCTCCTCGGCCAGCGCGACCTCGCCCTCACCCGGCGTACCGAAGGACGTGCCACGGGCGACGGCCTCCTGCACCGCGGCGATGACCCCGGGGTGCGAGTGGCCGAGGATCATCGGCCCCCACGAGCACACCAGGTCGACGTACTCGCGGCCGTCGGCATCCGTCAGATACGGGCCCGTGCCGGACACCATGAACCGGGGCGTACCGCCCACGGCGCGGAACGCGCGCACGGGAGAGTTCACGCCGCCGGGCGTCACGCGGCCCGCACGGTCGAAGAGACCCTGCGAGACCGGCGCCTCAAAGGGGTACGGCGTGGTCGCCACCGGGGACGACGCGCTGCCGGGGATGTTGTTCGCCTCTGCCATACCCCTCAGCGTACGGCCCGGTTCCGGGCGGATCGTGCGGGTCTCCCTCCGTCGTACGTGCCGGTACGTGCCGGTCCGGCGGCACCGGGACAAACCGCAACCGAGCCGGAACTGGACCTTCACACGGCTCGTCCCCTTTTGCAGTGGTCATGGCGGGAAGGCGCTGCCTACACTCCCCGCAGGATCCGCACTCAGGGAGAGTCACCGCCCTCAGCGGCCGGCCGTCGGCACTTCCGGGTGCCCGGAGCCGATCCGCGGCACGGGACAGGTGTTTCACCGCACGTTTCGGCGAGCGGCCGTGGGGGAGGTCACTGTCACGATGATCGGGTTGCGCCGCGGGGGATGTGCGGCCTAGAAAAGCAGTCGGGTGGAGATATGCATCGCGGTGGCGGACTGGGCGAGGGCACTGGTGACCTCGGTCCTCGGCGTGCTGACATCCCCCCTGCCGCAGGTCAGGCAAGGGGACGACACCGGCGGGACGCACAGCGCCGCCCGGACTCCGGGCCGGCGGAGACGACCGGGGCCGCCGGGACACCCGGAATACAGGCATCCCGGGCAGGGGCCCGGGGCAAGAGCGAGCGAGTGCCGGGGGGAAGCAGGAGTGGCCGGGTGGGGGTGACCTACAAGTACTTCGGCGCGCCGGACGGCGCGACGGCGGCCCGCGTGCCGATCTCGATGCGCCCCGAGGAACTCGGCGGCGACGAGCTCGGCATGGGCGGCATGTTCACCAAGATCAAGCCGGAGACGATGGCCGCGATGGTCCTCACCGGCATCGAGGGCATACCCCTGCACAAGGTCCCCCCGCTCGAACTGGTCGTCCTCCACCCCGACTACGCGGTCGTGAAGCTGCCGATGACCGTCGTCGACCCCCTGCGGGGCGTCGGCGAGGAGGCGGTCGGCGCGGCCGCGTTCATCTGGTCGACGGTCCCGGACCGCGGGGGCCCGCGCGACGCGTTCAATGTGTACCAACTGCTGCACGAGTGGCAGGACTTCAGCCATCGACTGCATGAGGCGGGGCATCAGCCGTACTGTCTGGTGTGGCCGTGAGCTGGGGCTTCTTGGGGTTTGGGCGGGGCTTTCGGGTCCCGCCTTCGGCATGCAGCGGGGGCACTGACGCCGGGCGACTATCACGTGCACAAACACATGGACCAGGGCCCGTCCGGTAGGCGGGGAGTAATACCGGACAGGCCCTGGTGGATTCGGATGCGTCGGCGCGTCAGTCCCGGTGCAGCAGAATCGTGGTGTCGGAGGGCAGCTGGCCGTCCTCGCTCAGCGGGCCCGAGGCGAGGAGGGGGCTGGAGCCGTCGGGGAGCGGGATCGGCTGGTCGGAGAGGTTGACCGCGCACAGGACGCCGTTGCCGCGTTCGAAGAGGAGCGTGCCGTCCGGGCTGTCCAGCCAGCGGAAGTCCTCTCCTCTCAGGCCCGAGTTGGTGCGGCGCAGACGCAGGGCGGAGCGGTAGAGCTGGAGCATGGAGGTGGGGTCGGCCCGGTTGGCCTCCGCCGTGTACGACTTCCAGTCCTCGGGCTGGGGGAGCCAGGGGGTGGCGGACGCGGAGGTGCTGAACCCGAAGGGCGGAGTGTCGCCAGTCCAGGGAAGGGGGACGCGGCAGCCGTCGCGGCCTCGGATCGTGTGGCCGGAGCGTTCCCAGGTGGGGTCCTGGAGGAGCTGTTCCGGGATGTCTTCGACCTCGTAGAGGCCCAGTTCCTCGCCCTGGTAGATGTACGCGCCGCCGGGCAGGGCGAACATCAGGAGGGCGGCCGCTCGGGCGCGGCGGGTGCCGAGTGCGAGGTCGCTGGGGATCGGCCGGTCCCGGAACAGGGCCTGTACGCCGGTGTCGGCGCGGCCGTAACGGGTGACGTGGCGGGTCTCGTCGTGGTTGGACAGGACCCAGGTGGCGGGGGCGCCGACGGTGGCGAGGCTGGTGATGCTGCGGTCGATGACCTCGCGCAGCTTGCCCGCGTCCAAGGGGCATTTGAGGAAGTCGAAGTTGAAGGCGGTGTGGAGTTCGTCGGGGCGGAGGTAGTCGGGCATGCGGCCGGGGCGGACGTGGGCCTCGGCGACGAAGACGCGGGGGTCGGGGTAGCTGTCGGCGATGGCCCGCCAGCTGCGGAAGATGTCGTGGACGCCGTCGCGGTCCCAGTGCGGGTGGTCCTGCTGACCCTCGCCCGTCAGGACCGAGAACTCGGTCAGGCCGAGGTCGGGCAGCGCCGGGTCCTTGACCATGCCGTGGGCGACGTCGATGCGGAAGCCGTCGACACCCAGGTCGAACCAGAAGCGCAGGATCGACTCGAACTCGGCGCGGACCTCGGGATTGTCCCAGTTGAGGTCGGGCTGTTCGGGGGCGAACAGGTGGAGGTACCACTGGCCGTCGTCGGTCCGGGTCCAGGTACGGCCGCCGAACGCTGCGTGCCAGTCGTTGGGCGGCAGCGAGCCGTCCTCGCCGCGGCCGTCGCGGAAGATGTAGCGGTCCCGCTCCGGGGAGCCGGGGCCTGCGGCGAGCGCCTGCTGGAACCAGGCGTGCTGGTCGGAGGTGTGGTTCGGGACGATGTCCAGGATCACGCGCAGGCCGAACTCGTGGGCTTCGTTGATCAGCTGCTTGGCCTCGTCGAGAGTGCCGTACGTGGGGTGGATGTCTCGGTAGTCGGAGACGTCGTAGCCGCCGTCGGCCAGCGGGGACGGGTACCAGGGGTTGATCCAGATCGCGTCGATGCCGAGGTGGGCGAGGTACTGCAGGCGCGAGCGGAGGCCGGCGATGTCGCCGGTTCCGTCGCCGTCGCCGTCGGCGAAGCTGCGTATGTAGACCTGGTAGATCGTGGCGGAGCGCCACCAGGATTCGTTCGCGGGGTCGTTCGTGGGGGCCGGGTTGCTCACGTGGCTCGGTCCTGACTGTCTATAGATGGGGTTGGGGGTGGGGGTCAGCCCTTGACCGAGCCCTGGAGCAGCGCCTTGACGAAGTGGCGTTGCAGGAACAGGAACACGAGGATCGTGGGGGCCATGATCAGGAGAGCGCCGGCGTTCAACAGGACCTGGTCGGTGCTGTATTTCGTGGTGAACGCCTGCAACGCGCCTGCCATCGTTCGCTTGTTGGGGTCGTCGATGAGCACCAGGGCCAGCAGGAACTGGTTCCAGGTGGACAGGAACATCAGCAGGCTCAGGGAGGCGATCGCGGGGCGGGCGAGCGGCAGGTGGATGTGGAACAGCGCCCGCCAGGGCCCCGCGCCGTCCATGCCCGCCGCCTCGGACAATTCCTTCGGCACACCGACGAAATGGGCTCGCATCCAGAACACCGCGAACGGCATGTTCATCCCGATGAGGGGGAGGATCAGTGCCCACTGGCTGCCCAACAGGCCCATGGCCTTGGTCTGTTCATAGAGTGGGACGATCACGATCTCGTACGGCAGGGTGAGGGTCAGGACGAGGATCGTGTAGAAGACGCCGCCCAGCGGGATCTCCAGTACGGCGATCGCGTACGCGGCCATCGTCGAGATCAGGACCGCCACCGGGACCACGCCGAGCACGATGAGCGTGCTGGACTTCAGCAGGGTCGTGATGTTGGCGATGCTCCAGGCGTCGACGAAGTTGTGCCAGTGCGGGTCGGACGGCCAGCTCAGGCCCGAGGGGAAGGTTCCCTGGGGCGCGAGGGCGGCGCTGACCATGCTCAGCAGCGGGACGACGGAGTAGAGCGCGGCGGCCGTGATGAGGACGAGGCCGGGGGCGCGGCGGCGAAGTGTCCGCGCGGTCTGCGTTCGTTCGGGCATGGTCACTTCTCCCGGAACAGGCGCTGGAGCGGGACGACGACCGCGATGACGATCAGGGCGAGGACGACGGCGAGCGCGGAGGCCGCGCCGAGGCGGCTGTCGCTGAAGGCCAGGTTGTAGACGGCGACGCCGGGGACCATGGTCTGGGTGCCGGGGCCGCCCTGGGTGGCGAGGTAGACGACGTCGAAGCTGGCGAGGGCGGCGATGATCGTGATGGTGACGCAGACGCCGATCTCGTTGCGCAGGCCGGGCAGGGTGACGGCCCGGAACTGGCGGAGGGGCCCCGCCCCGTCGATGCGGGCTGCCTCGTACAGGCTGTTGTCGATCTTTCCGATGCCGGCAAGCAGCAGCATCGTGCACAGACCTGTGGACAGCCAGGTGCCGATGAAGCCGACGGCGGTCAGGGCCCAGTGGAAGTCGGCGAGCCAGGCGCGGGCGAGGCTGCCCAGGCCGATGGCGCGCAGGGTCTGGTTGACCACGCCGTTGTCGGAGTACATCCATGTCCAGGCCACACCCGCGGCGGCGCCGGGGATGATCTGCGGAAGGAACAGCAGCGTGCGGGCCACGGTCCCGGTGAAGCGGCCCTCGATCCGGCGTAGTACGGACGCGGTGATCAGGGCGAGGGTCACCGGCAGGACGGTGAAGAAGAGGATCAGGTAGAAGGCGTGGAGGAGGGAGGAGAACTGCTCCGAGTCGGTGAAGACCGCGCTGTAGTTCTTCAGGCCCACCCAGGTGGAGGCGCCGATGCCGTCCCAGTCGTAGAAGGAGTACTGGATCGACAGCAGGACCGGGTAGAAGTTGAAGACGCCGTAGAAGGCGAGGGCGGGGAGGGCGAACAGCCAGCCGGCCCACCGCCGGGCCCGGAGCCTGCGGCGGCCCCGGGCGGCGGTGCCCTCCCTGGTCGGTCGGGTCGTAGGCATGCTGCTCAGCTGCTCTTGAGGGCGTTGGCGTAGGTGGTCTGGAGGGTCTTGACCATCGCGGCGGGTTCGACCTTGCCGGAGACCAGGAGCTGGAGCTGCTGGGGCAGCTTGGTGTTGACGGCAGGGGCTGCGTTCTGGATCCAGCTGTCGAAGCCGTTGTCGGCGGCGATGGCGGCGTAACCGGCCTGGATCTGCTCGGTCGGGGTGCCGGACAGGGACGGCTTCGCCGCCTTCTCGCTGTCGGAGGTCACCGCGGCGTAGCCGTTGTCGACGGCGACCTTTGCGGCCTCGGGCGTGGTGAGGAAGTCCAGGAACAGGGCGGCGGCGTCCTTGTTCTTGGAGTGCGCGGCGATCGAGTAGGCGAGCGTGTTGCTGGTCATGCCCGCGTACTTGCCGCCCTTCTCGGCCGGCGGCATCGGGAAGACGCCGTACTTGCCCTTGAAGTTCTTGTCGATGGTCTGCGTGATCCAGCTGCCCTGGAAGAAGAACAGGCCCTTGCCGCCGGTGAACTTGCCGTACGACGCCTCCTGGTTGAGGGCGTTGACGTCGGAGGCGAAGTAACCCGCCTTGATCCACTTCTGCAGGGTCTTGGTGGCCTTGACGGCCTCCGGGGTGTCCAGGGTGGTGCCGGGCTTGTGGTTCACGAAGTCGCTGAGCGCCTGGGCGCCCATGTAGTCGCCGAGCAGCAGGTTGTAGAGGTGGCCGATCAGACCGTCCTGGTTGGAGGCGACGATCGGGGTGATCCCGGACTTCTTCGCCTTGGCCATGACGGCTTCGAGTTCGGCGATGGAATCGGGCACCTTCTTCATGCCGACCTTGGCGGCCAGTTCCTTGTTGTAGAAGACACCGACGAGAGGGCCGGCCGAGCCGCCCGACAGGTACAGCGACCCGGAGCCGATCACACCGTTCGACACCCGGCCGGGGGCGAGTGCGGAGGCGGGGACCTTGTCGCTCCAGCCGTACGCCTTGTCGTAGGCATCGAGGTTGGTGAGCAGGCCGTCCTTCACACCGCCGAGGAGGTCGCTGGGCGCGGCGATGTCGGGCGCGGAATCGGAGGCCAGCAGCCTCGGCAGCACGGTGTTGTAGTTGTTGTCCGCCTCGACTCGCAGCTTCACCTTGATCTTCGGGTACTTGGCCATGAAGGCGTCGGCCAGGCCCTGCTCGTACTTCTCCAGACCGGCCGCGGAGAACAGGGTCAGCGTGGCCGGGGTGTCGGCGACGGCGGTGTTCACGGCGGTCGGGGTCGCGTCGGCCGACGAGCTGGAGCCCGAGTCGGAGCCGGGCCCGCTGCACGCGGCGAGCGTGGCCAGCGCGGAGGCCGCGGCGACGGCCGCCAGCGGGGCGCGCAGGCGACGGCCAACGGCTCTGACGGGGGCGGAGGGGTGCTGCTCGGGCATGATGCCTCCTCGCATCCATGCGGCTGCCGCTCCACTGAGGATCGGCAGACAGAGGTCGGCGTGCTTCCCGGACCGGGCCGCAGGAGAGCGCGAAGGTCGTTTCGGAAGCGTTTCCGTTGCCGAAAGACTGAGGTGACCGGGCAGGTCTGTCAAGTAACGAAAACGCAACATGCATTTGACGTGCTGAAACGATCAGATGGTCATGCAGGCTGGCAGCTGAGCTCCGCTAAGGCCACTCGGAAGCCCTTCCAGGAATCACGGAAGCGTTTCCGAACCTCTTCGGATCTGGGTTAACCTTCCGGCATGGCGCAGAGCTCCCAGAAGATCAACATGGCGGATGTGGCCCGCGCGGCCGGCGTCTCCATGGCCACCGCCTCACGTGCCCTCAACAACGAGAACGGTGTCGCCGAGGCCACCCGCCGCCGTGTCCTCGCGGTCGCCGAGGAGCTCTCCTACGTCGTCTCCCCCGAGGCGTCCCGCCTGGCCGGCGGCGACACGGGCCGCGTCGCGGTGGTCGTGCCGCACATCTCCCGCTGGTTCTTCGCCGCCCTGCTGGAGGGGCTGGAGTCGGTGCTGCGCGCCGCCGACCTGGACGTGCTCCTGTACCACGTCGACGGCATCGAGGACCGCCACGACTTCTTCCACCGACTGCCGGCGAGGCGCAAGGTGGACGCGGTGGTCGTACTGGCGTTCCCAGTCGGCGAGGAGGAACAGCGGCGCCTGGAGCTGATGGGCGTCACGGTCATCGCCGCGGGCGGCCAGCACGCCCCGTACCCGAACGTCTCCATCGACGACGAGACGGCAGGCCGCCAGGCCATGGACCATCTGCTCTTCCTGGGCCACCGCCGGATCGCGATGATCGCGGCGGTCGACCCCGACCAGCCGGACGAGGTGCAGCCGTCGGGCCGCTCCAACGCGTACTACGCCGCCCTGCGCGACGCGGGCATCCCTGTCGACGAGCGCCTCGTCGTCACCGTCGACTGGGGCGGCACCCAGGGCGCCGACGCCATGGCCAAACTCCTCAGCCAGCCCGAGCCGCCCACCGCCGTCTACGCCCACTCCGACGAGGTCGCCCTCGGCGCGATCCGCACGCTGCGCCGGGCGGGTCTGCGTATCCCCCAGGACCTGTCGGTGATCGGCATCGACGACCACCCGGTCGCCGAACTGACCGACCTGACGACCGTGCGGCAGCCGGTGCGGGAGCAGGGGGAGCTGGCCGGGCGGATGCTGCTGAGCATCCTGCGCGGGGAGGAGACCGAGCACGACGTCGTCGTGCCCACTCAGCTCGTCATCCGCGGAAGCACCGCGCCGCCCCGCGCGTGAGCGACAGCCGGTCAAAAGTAGGTGGCAATGCCGTGCCGGTTACTCCGGACGCGTACGACTATTCGCGGGCCGGGCCCAGATGCACGGGGGAGGCTCCCACTCTTCGACCCTCGCTTCAGGCTCCTTCACCAGCGAACAGGTCGGACGCGTCTGCCGCGTGCACCGCCCGCTCCGACCAGACCTTGAGTTGCTCCCGGTCAGAGCAGGAGCTCACCCGCTTGCGGACGGAATCCGGCACCGGGATGCCGCGCCACTCGAGGATTTGCAGGACCACCTCCGCGCGCTCCTCGACCCGTCCTTCATCCCGTACCTTCTCGGCAACGGGGTGCCGGAAGAAGTAGTTCACCGGCGCCATCAGGTCCCTCCAGATCTTCCTGGCCTGGGGATCCACCAGGCCTGACAAGGTGAGCTGTGCGAACACCGCCGCGCTCTCGGAGTCGATGGTGTCCAAGGCGGCCGCCAACGACTTCAGTATGCCGGTGACACCCGGCCCCCTACCATGCGTAATCGCCGAAAACACCGCGAGGGAGACATCCCGTACGGCCTCCATTTCGTCGGCGATGACCGGCACGTTGTCCGGGCCCAGGACGATCGGCCGCACTGTGAGCGAGGGCCAGCCCGGCAGGCCGAACCGGATGGGCTGTGCCGCCCAGCGGGCCGTGGCGCTGCTCTGGGACAGGACGATCAGGATCGGCTCGCAGCGGTACTTCTCGTACAGATACGAGAGGTAGTAGGCCCAACTTCCACGCTTGGCCTCGTCCTTCTTGCCCTGCGACTCGATCACGAGCAGATAGTTGCCGTCGTCGGTGTCCACCCTCAGCAGAGTGTCCACACGGCGCTCGACCGGCTCGATCTCGGTGAGGTCGGCGTTGAGGATCGCGATCTCGCGCGGCTCGGGAAACGGAATGTGCAGCAGGCGCTGTAAAGCACGGATCAACAGCGCCGCGTCCTTCTGGAAGATCCGGTGCAGGGCTTCGTGTGACGAGCCGACCATCGACTCTCCTTACTGTCCGATGCGATCAACGCGCATCGCCCCGCCGAGGTCACACCACACGTACTTGCCGCCGTCGCCGCCCTGGGCCAGCGGATGCCAGCCCCAGTCGTCGGCGCAGGCGCGGACGAGTTCGAGGCCGCGGCCCGCCTCCGCGTCGACGCCAGGCATCGACACCGGCGCGGGCGGCGGGGGTTTGGGGTCGGCATCCCAGGCGCCGATGCGCAGGACTCCGTCCCGCCAGCACAGACGTAGAGCCGCCGGGCCCTTCGTATGTCGTACGGCGTTGGAGACCAGCTCCGTCGCCAGCAGTTCCGCCACGTCGGTGAGGCGAATCAGGCCGTGGGCGGCGAGGATCAGGCGCAGGGTGCGGCGGCAGACGGGGACGGCGCGGAGGTCGTGGGGGATGTGGAGCGTGTACTCCCAGGGTTCGTCTTTGGGCATGCGTGCGCTCCAGGTGAGCTGTCGGGGAGTTGGAGAAGCGCGGCGGGGCGGGCGGTGGCAATGCCGCAGCCGTCATGGCATGACGGTGTGGTGCGCTTCCGGGGTCCCGGCGTTCCGCAGCGTGTGCGTCGCGTCACCGACGGTAGAGCAAAAATTTTTCCTCACGCAACCCACTGGCGTAGTCTGGCACCCAAACGAGGCGTGAAGGCAGGCCAGTTGAGGCCGGGAGGGGTGCATGGCGCCGAGGAGTCAGCCCACTGCACGACAGGTGCGACTGGGCACCGAACTGCGCAGGCTACGCGAGGCAGCCGGCCTCAAGGCACGCGAAGTGGCGGGGCTGCTGAGCTCGACCTCGGCCCAGATCAGCCAGGTGGAAGCGGGCCTCGCAGGCGTGAGCGAGGAGCGCGTGCGGCGGCTCGCCGCTCATTACGCCTGTGCCGACGAGACACTGGTCGAAGCGCTGGTCAGCATGGCTACAGACCGCGTACGTGGTTGGTGGGAGGAATACCGGGGCGTCCTTCCACCGGTGTTCCTGGATGTCGCCGAACTGGAGCACCACGCGTCATTCCTGCGTGAGGTCGTCATCACGCACGTGCCTGGACTGTTCCAGACCCCCGACTACGCCCGCGCCGTCTTCGGATACATGGTCCCCGAGCTTCCGCCGAGCGAACTGGAACCCCGAGTCGAGCACAGGTTGAGGCGGCGAGCCGCCATCGAAGGAGATGATGCCGCAGCGTATGAAGCGATCGTCCACGAATTCGCTCTGCGCATCCTCGTGGCCGATCGCAAGGTTGCCCGAGCTCAACTTCTAGAGATGCTGCGGCAGATCGAGCGGGGCCACACCGTACGAGTCATCCCCACCGACGTACCCGGATTCGCCGGGGCCAGCAGCGCGATGATGTACGTGGGTGGATCGCTCCCCCGGCTTGACACCGTCCTCCGCGACTCTCCGCACGGCACCGCATTCCTCGACGGAGAGTCCCAACTAGGGCGCGTATCGAGTCGTGATCAATCTGCGCGATCCGCCCTCGCGGAGGGGCCTGGGCCGGTAGATCTTCTTGCGTGACGCGAGTGCAACTGA